>WGNT01000107.1 GCA_016124425.1 Cytophagales bacterium | reverse complement strand
TGATAAACTATTGTATACCAAGTATTTATGAACTTTTTTAAATAGGCCGTAATCGTTTTGTTAACGCTTCCGATTTTCAATGTTGCTGTTTTGATAACGCCGAACGCTATTTTCCCCTTAAGCTTACGCCTAATTTTGTAGCGAATTAAAATACTGATTCCAATGATCAAACCTTATTATTCTTTTTTCGCACTTGTCATTCTACTATCTGGATGCAACGACGAAAAGTCTAGCAAATCGCAAGCGATTCAATCCACAGAGGAAGTTGTAACGCCTTTTATCGTTACCGATTCAGTCACCCATGACACAGACGATCCCGCTATATGGGTTAATCATATTGACCCTTCCAAGAGCCTTATCATCGGCACCGATAAAGATGCGGACGGCGCATTGTATGTTTTTAACCTAGAGGGTAAAACCATCGATTCGCTTGTGGTAAGAAATCTGCAACGACCAAACAATGTGGATATAGGCTACGGTCTTAACTTAGGTGGTCAAAAAATAGATTTTGTGGTGACCGGCGAGCGTCTTACCTCCAAGCTCAGATTTTACAGCCTCCCTGAAATGAGGGAAATTGTACCCGGCGGAATAGAGGTTTATATCGGCGAAGAAGGACCGGAATTCAGAGATCTGATGGGAGTCGCTGTATATCATGACAAAGCAGCCGATATCCACTATGTGATTGCGGGGAGAAAAAATGGACCGACAGATGGGACGTACCTTTGGCAATATCGGGTCGACAAAGCAGAAGGAGGAATTTCTCTATCATTGGTGAGGAAATTTGGGAATTACAGCGGCAACAAGGAGATAGAGGCCATCGCTGTTGATCACGAGCTTGGTTACATCTACTATTCCGATGAAGGCATTGGTGTGAGAAAATACCATGCTGACCCTGACAAGGGCAATGAAGAATTGGCACTTTTCGCAACCAATGGGTTTACAGATGACCATGAAGGTATTTCCATTTACAATTCCTCGGACCTAGAAGGCTATATACTCGTCTCCGATCAGGGAGCGAACCTTTTCCATGTATTTCCAAGAGAGGGAAATGACGGCAATCCCCATGACCATCCACTTTTGGTAAAAATCCCGCTTAGCACAGTTTCAAGTGACGGTTCAGAAGTGACCTCAGCGAATCTTGGCCCGAACTTCCCGAATGGGATGTTTGTAGCGATGTCCGACGACAAAACCTTCCAGCTATATTCTTGGCAAGAGCTTGAAAAATACATCAATCAGAACAAATAATTAACCATGAAAAAACAACTACATGTAACGTTAACCCTGTTCCTCATCGTCCTTTTTTCAGGAAATGTAGCGGCGCAGGGTGTTTTGACAGGCAGGGTGATAGACGCCGAAAACCTATCCCTACCTGGCGCCAATGTGATCGTTCAGGGCACCGCATTCGGAACGGTAACGGATCAAAAAGGAGATTTTTCCATTCCCAACCTACCGGTGGGAAATTATGAAATCAAGGTGTCGTACCTTGGGTATGGCGAGCTCGTCAAATCCGCGCAGATTCAAAACAGCCAAACAACGACCTTAGATTTTAAGATGAATGAAGCGCAATTGCTGGCTGCTGAATTTGTAGTATTTGGTGACCGGCTGAAAGGGCAGGCAAAAGCGCTAAACCAGCAAAAAAATAACCCCAACATCACCAATATAGTATCATCGGATCAAATCGGCCGCTTTCCGGATGCCAATATCGGAGACGCCTTGAAGCGAATCCCAGGGATTACCATGCAAAATGACCAGGGAGAAGCCCGAAATATCATCATCCGAGGAATGGCTCCCCAGCTGAATTCTGTAACATTAAATGGTGAACGAATTCCTTCGGCCGAAGGGGACAACAGAAATATCCAAATGGACCTTATCCCATCTGATATGATACAAACGATCGAGGTCAACAAGGCAGTTCTTCCGAATATGGACGCGGATGCCATCGGAGGCTCTGTGAACTTGGTGACAAGACAGGCGCCAAACGCGCTTCGGGTCTCAGGAACAGCAGCCAGCGGCATCAACCTTTTGTCCAACAAACCCATCTGGACGGGAGGATTGATCCTTGGAAATCGTTTTGCCAACGATAAGTTGGGGGTGATTTTCTCGGGATCCTATAACAATCACAACTTCGGTTCAGACAATGTTGAAGCAGTGTGGTATGACTCTGATAACGGGGTTACACTCGAAGAATTTGATATCCGAAAGTACACGGTACAGCGGGTAAGAAGATCTGCAAACGTTGCAATAGACTATGAGTTGTCCGCTAATCACACCTTGTTCTTGTCAGGTATGTACAATCAACGAGACGATTTCGAAAATCGATACCGGATGCGTGTGGGCAGATTAGACGATTCCTTTGATGACGGAGAATTCACTCAAATAAGTCCTGGCGTCTATCAAACAGTAGGTAGGGTAGAATTCCAAACAAAAGGTGGTCTGGATAATGACCGTATAAAGGCCACCCGTCTGGAAGATCAGCGGGTATATAATGTAACGGGAGGTGGTAAACACCTTTTCAATAAACTTCGAATGGATTGGAATCTCACCTATGCTAAGGCGTCGGAAGAAAGGCCAAACGAACGCTATTCCTCCCACCGTTCCTCAGCCCAAGATGTCCGGGTAGACTTGTCAAATCCACGTTTTCCCTTAGCCATTCTTTCGAATCCTTCGGATAATCTTGGAATTGGATTCAATGGACTTTCCGAACAATACAGTTACACCTTCGACCAAGACTTGAATGGCCGTATGGATTTTAAACTGCCTTACTCCAACGATGGGATTTTACAGTTTGGGTTAAGGTACCGGGGGAAGAAAAAAGAGAGAGACAACAATTTTTTTGAATATGAACCAACCGACGAAGATGAATTTGGTTCCACACTCGGTCAGATTCCAAATCAGAATTTCTCAGATCCCAACTACCTCGCTGGTGCCCAATATGCCGTGGGTACCTTTATAGATCCACGATTTCTCGGAGGGTTGAACTTAACCAATAGCGCACTGTTTGAGGAATCTGATCTGTTAGAGGAATATGCACCGGGAAATTATAACGCAACAGAGAACATCACCGCAGCTTATGTAATGGCTGACCACCAGATCTCCGAGCGGCTTTCTGCTATTGCCGGTCTGAGGTTGGAGCATACAGCCATCGACTACACAGGAAATATTTTCAACATTGACGACGAAACGGTGTCGCCTACATCTGGAGATCAAAGCTATGCCAATTTTCTACCCGGATTACATTTCAAATATGATCAAAGCCCAAACACCATCTTCCGATTTGCTTGGACAAATACCATTGCAAGACCAAATTACTTTGATTTGGTACCTTATGCCGCATTCAGCATAAACGACCAAGAACTGGAACGCGGAAACCCAAACCTAAAAGCAACCACGGCTATGAATTTTGATCTGATGGCTGAGCGTTATTTTAATGATGTAGGGATTTTATCCTTTGGAGCCTTCCACAAGGATATAGATAATTTTATCTATACCATTACGACACAAGGGTACTCAGATCCCATTTTTGGCTCCAATCTTCAATACTCTAGGCCTGAAAACGGCGGAACGGCAAACGTATACGGATTAGAGGCTTCATTTCAGCGGCAATTTTTCAAAAATTTCGGATTATACCTAAACTACACCTTTACCAACTCCTCCACTACCGGTATCGAAGACAGGGAAGGCGAAGACTTACAGCTTCCCGGAACTGCGGAAAACATGTTCAATGCATCCGTGTCTTACGAAAACAAGCGATTAGTAGTACGGGTGTCCCTCAACTATGCCTCTGATTACTTGGATGAATTGGGTGGTGAGGGCTTTGAGGACCGGTACTATGACAAGCAGACGTTCTTAGATGTAAATGCTTCCTATGCGGTCACCGACAAATGGCGGATCTTTGCCGAGGGTAACAACCTCACCAATCAGCCTCTCCGTTACTATCAAGGCATTCAGTCCCGAACCATGCAAATGGAATACTACAATGCGAGATTCAACTTTGGAGTGAAATTCGATTTGTTTGAATAACAGTTTCCTAACAAGACAGCCCCCAAGAATGATTGGTGGCTGTCTTGTTTTTTAAAGCTGGCTTTGTTGAGAAGTACCTGTTTTTCGGCAATACATTCCACCTATCCCCAAAGGAAACTCCGTCGTGATGTGAAAAGGACAACCCTCTTCCCCCTAAAAAGCGTCTAGTCCCCTACCGAAACGAAAGGATGAAGCAAATGCAAAAGACAACCTCTGCTTTAAGCCTGAAAAGCCGAAACAATATGCCTCGGCAACAGAAAGGAGAATGATCTGGCTATCTTCAGATAGCTTACTTCGCAAAGAGCTGATCGATATCCTTGAAGGCCTTAAATTCAAGTGCATTTCCGGAAGGGTCTTTAAAGAACATTGTTGCCTGTTCACCTACTTCCCCTTTAAAACGAATATAAGGTTCGATCATAAAAGATACCCCTTGTTTTTTCAAGCGCTCTGCAAGTTCGTTCCAAACATCCATCGTTAGAACCACTCCAAAATGGGGAACGGGCACATCATGACCGTCTACTGGATTGCTGTCCATTTCACCACCATTATCTGCGATGTGCAATACCAACTGATGGCCGAAAAAGTCTAAATCCACCCACCGCTCAGAGGATCTACCTTCTTCACAATTTAAAATAGTGTTATAGAATGTTCTGGTTTCCTGGAGTTCCTTTACCGGAATAGCCAGATGAAAGGGTTGTACGTTTGTCATGATAGTAGGAATCGTAGCGAGGCAGTACGTGTAGCTTGCAGACGCAACTTACACAGCGGCTGTCAATTTTACTAGCATCCGGGCGATTTCTAAAACGCTTGGCGCCCTCGAAACGCCTCACTAGTAGGAAGTCAACAAGTAAGTTACCTTACGTAACTTGTGCAAATCCCAAACCTAAAGCCAAAAATCCACCGGCTTAACAACACACACTATTCCAAAGTAGTATATTTAACCCAATGAAATCGGAAAGCAACATTCAAGAACATCTACCGGAAGCGCGATACAATAGCCCGCAGAAATTTGATCAGTCTCTCATAAAAACCAGGATTTGCTACTGCTCCATGCACTTCGGCCTCATCATCGGATTAATTAGCTTGCTATCCTGCCAGCATCCCCCTGTGCTTTCTACCTATCGGGAAACCTTTTTAGCTGATATAGAAATGGTTGCGGATTTTTTTCAAAACACATTCCCCGAGGAAGAATTGATTGCGCTTGATACCGGTTGGATGTTTTATGGCATGGATTCGTTACCTGGCATTCATGGGACATGGCCTTATCAATCTGTCCAATCCCAGCCGGTTGCCTTGCCGCACCGGCTACCTTTTCCCAACCATTCCATGTGGTATAAATGGGAAGGAATTTTGGAACCCGGCATTCTTTTGATAGATGCCGATGACGGGGCACAGTGTAAAATCAATGGCAAACGGGTCCTAAGATCTCACTTAGGCGACTTTTATCCTCAAGATGATAACGGAAAATGCACCGTGGAAATACGGGTTATGAACAATGCTATGGCAGGCGGACTTAGAAAGGTACGTTTACTGCCCAAGGCAGCTTTGGCACAATGGGAGACACGAAAAACGGAGATCAGGCAAAAGGTATTGGAGCGGCGTAAACTGGAATTACTCCAGGATATGGGCCTTCGGAGTGAATTGGAAGGCTTAGAAGAAACGGAACGCGCATTGCGCCTATCAGCATACCCTATTTTGTTCACCGTTCCACAGATGATTCTAGGGACCGATGGCAAACGCTTCTTACGTTGGGTAAGTGAATCATCAGACCCCGCAACGCTTCATTTGGACGACGGGGAAACACTAACGGCAAACGCTTCGGATGGCGTATTCACGGTACCTATTCCACCTGCAACCGATATTTACTTTGAGTTGCATCAGGGTAGGTCCCATCAAGGAAGGTATACTTTTTCCGCGAGTAACTATTCGGAAGGCGTACGAATAGCGCTATGGGGAGACTCTCAGGGAGGGTGGGAAACCTTCCGAGAGATCGCTGATGCCATTCGTGAACACCAACCTGATATAAGCATAGGGGCGGGAGATTTGGTTAATAATGGGTCCGAGGAACTGGCGTATCCCCGGTTTTTGCAACTGCTTTCGCGCATGCAGACCACCCAACTACTTGTACCGGGTAATCATGACTACGATGGTTATTACGATGATTTGTTTGCCAAACAAATGAATGACTTCTTATTTAGACCAGAAACCAGCACCTATGGCCTGTTGAGCTTGGGAGACGTGAGCGTAATCACGCTAGATCCAAATGAAAACTTCCCTGTCTCTGTTCCAGAAGCAACGCATCAGCGGAATTGGTTGGAGGAACAAATGGCTTCACCGGCATGGAAAAACAGCAAATGGAAAGTCATTGTGGTACATCAACCTCCTTATTCCCAAGGCTGGCCTGGCTACCACGGAGAATGGACCATTCGACACTTGATCGAGCCTTATCTTCATCAGGGGCTTATAGACCTTGTCGTGGCCGGACATACCCACGATTATGAGCGTCTTTCGCTTCAATTTTCGGGACATCCCGTACACTTCTTAGTAGTAGGCGGGGCTGGTGGCGGCCTGGAGCCAGCTGATGCGCAATCGGACTATCCTAAGATGGACAGGATCATCAAAAAACACCATTTTGGAATACTTGAAGCGAATTCAAGCCAGATGAACTTTATCGCCTATGACCTCGATGGAAAGGTTATTGATGAATTGAAAATAACAAAGTAGTTTGATAAAAATAAACCTGAAAACTGTTTTTCCAATTTTGTGCCAAATTTTAAAAATACAGCTATTAAACTGTAAAACAGGTTACTATGGGAAATAAATGTTCGGACACGAACATTACCTGTCCATTTTCCATACGCCTTATCCTGCATTCCGCATCTAAAAATACCTTTGCTAGCAATGATCTATCGTTTCCGGGCCAGTGAGAATTCACTTTACGAGTGAGTATAGATGCAGTCTGGAATTGGTTCTCTGAAAATGTATTTTTTGCAAAACCTACCCGACAATTACCAAAACATGCAACGGAACTACCAGTATGCCTCCCTTGCTTTTTTTCCGGGCTTTTGGGCTGGTTTATAGTTACCTGTAATTGGAACAGTAACATTAACTCAACGGGGCACTGCATACCTATTTTTGTTCCGTTACCGAATCCTTCCCCATTAACTAAAACAGCAATGAAAACTCAAAATAACCTAATCCTACTCCCACTACTTGCAATTGGCTGTATTGAGGTAGAGAGTCAACTAATAGTGCAGCCTGAAATACCGGTACAGCCAGCTATCTACTCGTTTTTCCCAGATACCTTCGATCCAGGTACAACGATAACCCTCTACGGTGAAAATTTCGGTACGTCGCCACTAGAAAATTTCATCACCTTTGACCAAGCAGGATCAGAAGCACACTCTGGGAGAATCGCCCGAATAAAACAAATATACAACGCTGAAATGCTACAAATCAGTGTACCCGATGATTTGACTGTCGGAACCTATACACTCACGTTGACTGTAAAGGGCAGTACCAACAACTGTCCCACACTTATAAACATAAGCGCTCATTAATTTTAACAAGCGATACAAAATAGTATAAAAAACGTACCTAAATACCTGATCTTGTTGAATATGTAAGAACTTTCACTATATTGTCATATCTAGAACGGATTTCTTAGAAGGCAAACGACTACAGGTAAATCCCTGTAAATGCCCCACTTGACAACGCCAAGGGTAGAATGTTAAGAAAAGAAACAGCTAAAATGTGGAAAGCAACAGTAGGGTCAAGACGTATGTATTCATGCCAACCACCCTTGCAATTTGAGGAGATAGACGGTCTTTTATAGCAACTATCGGGTAATCAAACGAATAATCATTCAAAATGAGAACTCATCCCGCTTTTATAACTTTTGTATTCCTGATCGTATGTTCATGCAACGTTCAGCTAGACAAACCTACTCCGGTTTTGGCTAACTCTACACGAGATAATATTGAAATCCAATCAGACCGAGTCGAAAACCATACCCGCCCTACGGTAATTCCGGCCGAGAATCCCAACATAATAAAGGCTGGGAAGCCAATTGCAGTGCTAAGGCAGACTAATCAAAAAAAGGCAGGAACTCCTAGCAAAATAGCGGCAGCAAACCCTTCTCAAAAAACACCCGGGCTAGATGGAGTTGGAATGCCTACAGTAAAACCCGCTGGCTTTGTTCCCATGAACGCAATCATTCCAGAAATCGTCACCGCAAAAGAACCTTACTGGAAAGACCAAAACCCTTTCAATATCAGCACCTTCTCTAAGGCGCAGGGGTTGAAGGGAAACTTAGTCGGCAGCATTTTGGAGGACAAAAACGGGAATATCTGGTTAGGCACTACGTATGGCGGATTTAGTAGATATGATGGAAAGAGCTTTTACCATTATTATCAACAAGACGGTCCAAACCCAAGCGTAAGGAGTATTTTAGAAGATAAATCAGGGGTTCTTTGGTTTGGAATGCAAGGAGGAGGGGTGGTACGTTATGATGGGCACCGTTTTTTAAGGTTGACGACCAAAGAGGGCCTTAGCGACGAAAATGTCTTTTCGTTACTGAAAGATAGCAGTGGTAATTTGTGGGTGGGCACCTTAGGAGGAGGACTTGGTAAATTTGATGGTACACATTTCACCAACTACACAACGAATGAAGGGCTGATCGACAATTACATCATGTGTTTGATGGAAGACAAATCTGGCAACATTTGGTTTGGAAGTTATTTCGGCGGCTTGAGCAAATTTGACGGAAAACGTTTTAGCCATTTTACGCAAGAGCAGGGACTAAGCCATAATAATGTTACAAGTATACACGAAGATAAAAGTGGTCTCATCTGGGTGGGCACTAAAAATGGACTTAATGCGTTCGATGGCGTAAGTTTTTCGCACTATACGACTGAAGAAGGGCTTAGTAGTAACGATATATCGGAAATTTTAGAGGATAAAGATGGCTACATGTGGTTTTCAACCTCTGGTGGGGGAGTGAACAGATATGATGGCGATAAGTTCGTGCACATTACGGAAGTAGAGGGCCTGAGTATCAATTATGTCTCAAGCATGATGGAAGATAAATTTGGCACACTTTGGTTTGGCACCGGGGGAGGGGGAGTAAGTATCTACTCCAAGGGATTCGAGCAGGTTACGAAAAAAACGGGATTAGGCAATAATTTCGTCAGTAGTATACTGGAAGACCGGAGTGGCAACCTGTGGTTCGGGACGTTTAGCGGCGGCGTAAGCAAATACGATGGCCATAAATTCACTCACTACACCAAAAATGAGGGTCTTGTTAGCAACCATGTCAGCTGTATGGTAGAGGATACAGACGGAACGATGTGGTTTGGCACATGGGAGGGCATTAGTAAATTTGACGGCCAAACGTTTACAAATTACACCTCTAAGGATGGACTTAGCGGGAATATGGTTTGGAGTCTGCTTATAGATCAAAAGGGCCACCTTTGGATAGGATTAGACAAAAATGGAGTAAATCAATTTGATGGGATAAATTTTACCCAATTCTCCCATATACAGGGTTTAGGCGAAAAAACCGTGTTTAGCATGCTGGAGGATCAAAGAGGATATCTTTGGTTTGGCACAAGTGGATCCGGACTATACAACTACGATGGTGAAAAATATACGCACTTCACGGATGGTGCCGGATTTGACAGGGAGTACATATGGCCAATAATAGAAGATCAAACAGGGAACATCTGGGTAGGAACGCGGGGTAGTGGTTTGAAACTGCTAAACCTGAACCAAGAGACAAATGAGATAACGATGTCCAAATTCTCTGTACAAGAGGGGCTAAGCAACAACAGGGTAACCAGTCTGATGATAAGTAGAAAAGGCGATCTTTGGATTGGTACCGGAAACGGCTTGAACAAAATGGAGCAGGCGACGCTTTCGCTGATCGGAAGATCACCCAACATCTCCCTTGAAAAACCACTTTTTAACACATACACGGTTGAGGAAGGGTTCTCAGCCGTTGGACTGAATCATGGAAAAACAATACTTGAAGCTTCAGACGGTACGATATGGTTGGGCGGAGATGATAGGGTGATGGCTTTTCGCCCAGATGCGATCCCCGAAGACACCACCGTACCAAACATTCAACTCACTGGACTGACATTATTCAACGAAAAGGTGAACTGGGAATTGTTCATTAAAGCTAGTAGCAACTCTAAAGAAACACAACTTGTCGATGATCACTATACATCGAATGGGGTGAATAGCTCTAAGCAAACGAAAAACGAAAAGCACAATCACTTAATGCTTGCCAATGGGGTTAAGGTACATGACATCCGGTTGGATGGCCTAAGCAAATGGTATGGGATGCCTCAAGACCTTAGTCTACCATTCGACAATAATTTTATCACTTTTGAGTTCGTTGGGATCACCACAAAATCCCCAAAAAAAGTGAAATACAGGTATAAGCTCGAGGGGCTTGACCAAAGTTGGAGTGCCTTGACGACCCGGAGTGAAGCACCCTACGGAAACCTCTCCCATGGAGAGTATATCTTCAAGGTACAGGCGGTGAACGCTGCCGGTATCTGGAGCAATGAGCTTGCCTATCCCTTTGAAATTCGCCCCCCATGGTGGCTTACTTGGTGGGCCCAATTTCTCTACGGCCTGTTCGTTATCGGGGCAGTTGTTGGGTTACGACAATATACAGTGAATCGGGAACGAATGAAACATGCC
>WGNT01000038.1 GCA_016124425.1 Cytophagales bacterium | reverse complement strand
TGCATTGGCTCCTTCAGAAGAATCCGTTAACCCATAACTAAAAAAAAAACTAATGGTAAAACCAGAAATAAACCGCATTTTGTTATTGTTTTTAGTTACATCTGTAGTCGGTTGTAGTACCCCTAACCTGTTACACAGTGATATACAAAAAGAGCTAGAAGCTTGGTTAGCCCTTCCAGTTTCAGACAGAGCGCCAATAGAAAACCTGCATTTTTCCAAAAAACCATTGACAAAGGCTGCCTCCGAACATGTTACCGGGATGCTCCATAAGGACAAACAGCATCAACTTGTCTACGAATTCGGGGAACAGTGGGATTCACGTCAAATTACCTATAAGGGAATGGCCATGCCATTTTATTACCAGAAATTCGGTGATGAGCCCTCAGATGGGAGAAGCTTGTTCATCTCCCTCCATGGTGGTGGCAATACGAAAAGCAGTGCGAATGACAGGCAATACGAAAATCAAAAACACTTGTATGATACAGCCATGAGCAGCTTAGAGGGCATCTACCTAGCGGCGCGAGCTCCTACGAATACCTGGAATTTATGGCATGAAAATCACATCGATGATTTTTTCAATTTGCTTATCCAACTCTCCGTAGCGATGGAACATGTAAATCCCAATAAGGTCTATTTGTTGGGGTATTCGGCGGGCGGAGATGGAGTCTATCAACTGGCACCCCGAATGGCAGACAGGTGGGCAGCGGCATCCATGATGGCAGGGCACCCCAATGAGACTTCTCCTTTGGGTCTGAAAACCCTTCCTTTTGCCCTTCACATGGGTGCATTGGATGCTGCTTATGATAGAAACAAAAAAGCCCATGAATGGAAAATCATGCTGGACAGTCTGGAAGCTATGGCTCCCGGTACGTATATCCACCAAGTTGTCCTTCACGAAGGCCGCGGCCATTGGATGCAGTTGGATGATGCCATAGCGTTGCCCTGGATGTCCACTTTCAAACGCAACCCCACTCCCGAAAAAATCTTCTGGAAACAGGATGACAGACATCATCGGAGTTTTTACTGGCTGGGAGTTCCGGACAACCTAATAGAAACCGGAGGGGAAGTTGTTGCTGAATACAATGCATCCATGAATGAGATAAACATCCTTTCGAATTACAGCGATACGCTGGAGATTTACCTCAATGATAAAATGATGGATCTGGATAAGCCTGTGTCTGTAAGATACCGGGGCAAAGTTATTGGCGAAAAAGCAGTTAATCGGTCACTTTTGTCCATTTACAAGTCGCTTTCGGCAAAAGGAGATCCTGCGTTGTCCTTCCCTTCAATGCTGACTGTAGTCAAAAATGAAGAAATAGCGGAATGAGAAATCCTACCTAGACATTATGAGAAAATTACTCCAAAATAACCAAACAATGCTTGCAGCGATCGTGCTCTTCCTACTCCAAGCTTGCTCTGCATCCCTAGAACAATCGCAGGAAAAGCATAACATTCTCTTCATAGCCGTCGACGACCTGAATGATTGGGCCGGATTTCTATCCGGACACACGGGCATGAAAATCCATACCCCAAATATTGACCGGCTTGCCGCATCCTCCATGATATTTACCAATGCCCATACACCCGCCCCCGCCTGTGCACCGACTCGGGCAGCTATTCTTTCCGGAGTGCACCATACCCGTTCGGGAGTACAAAATGTACACTGGGGAGATGGGCCGAAGTGGCGGGAATTTGATGCGTTGAAAGATGTGCTAACCTTGGAGCAGTTCTTCAAAAAAAACGGCTATACTACGCTTGGGGCTGGCAAGATATACCACAGTCAGGCACCACCATGGTCGCCAACGAGTCAGGTAGAACCGGCAAACTGGGATTTTTACTATCCTAGCGCGTATATTTCTCATCCTTTTCAGATTCGGGCGCCAGAAGATGTCATTTATCCAGAAGGTGTAGACAACGAAAACCGGCCCGGAGGCGGGGCAACCGGATGGTGGACATGGGGCGCGATTCCCGTTCCGGATGAGAAAATGGCCGACTTCCACGTCGTGGATTGGGTAAATCACCAACTCAACCAGCCACACGACAAACCTTTTTTTCTAGCTGCTGGCATGTGGAAACCGCATGATCCATGGGAAGTACCCCAAAAATATTTCGACATGTATCCCTTGGAAGGCATTGTCCTGCCCGAACGAAAAAAGGATGACTTGGAAGATGCCTTCGATCATGGTAGGCGATGGATCATGAAATGGGTGTTGGATAACGACCAATGGGAAAAAATAATCCAATCCTATGCCGCCTCGATCACCTTCTCCGACGCAATGGTTGGGCGATTGCTTGATGCCTTGGAGAAATCAGCCTATGCCGACAACACGATCGTTGTTCTATGGTCTGACCATGGCATGCACATGGGTGAGAAAGACAATATTGAAAAATTCACCCTTTGGGAGCGGTCTACGCGGGTACCTTTGCTGATTTCTGTTCCGGGTATGAGTCTCGCGGGAATGCGCTGCGATCAGCCGGTAAGCCTGATGGATATATATCCCACCCTAGTTGATCTGACTGGATTTGAGCAGCCCTCCCACCTTGATGGAAAAAGCCTGCTGCCGCAGCTTCAAGATCCCACAACGAAGACGTCACCAGTCATATCGAGCTATCAATTTACGGGCAAAAATCAACCAGCTGTTAGCGGACATGCCGTAAGGAGCATGCGATACCGGTATATCTATTATCCGGAGATCAATTTGGAAGAACTATACGATCACGCGAATGATCCCAATGAATGGGATAATGTGGCCTATAAAAAGGAAAATGTACAGGTCATCGAAGAACACCGAAACGTGCTGCTGGATATGTTGCCTGAATTGACCTGGAAAGGAGGTCCCCCAGAGGGTTATTCAGTCGATAGTAACGGATTGGTAAAGAAGAATAACTTTGAATCGTTTTGATAGCCGAATTGGTTAAGATTCACTTTTGATAAATGAATGCCAGTGAAGGGGTCATAGCCTTTTCGCTAACCCGCAAAAACGATGGTAAAGACGGTTTCTTTTGATTCTGGCTGTACTGACAAGCTTGATTGCTTGCTCAAAAATTAAGCACCCATTCTAAGTCTGTACCAAAGGGAGGGCAGTCGTTCAACCTACAATTATCAAAACTTGCAATTTTTGCAAGTTTTGATAATTTGATCTGTTTGGCTGATCAAGAGGAAAAATGAGTATTACAGGCGGTAATCTTCTTCTTACAAACCGACAGCTCCTGTGAAATAACCTACTCGTTGAATATTAGATCCCTACAAAATGGGTTTCACCTGCCCTGTAGTTTTTATCTTTGAACTGCCCCGGTTTCTTGGATGTCCTTACTCTTAATAAATCAGTTATTTGGTATAAATTTGGAAAATATTTTCCAGTAAGCCCTCAAAAACAGAAAATATTTCCCATTATAAATTTCATAGTTCTTAATTGAATTTTGGCAAAAAACAAAAATTCCTAGCCGATTTAAGCTTATATTCGACCGCTACCAGAAGCTATCTGCTTTTTTAAATTTATCAAAAATTTTCAAAGCGGCTATAATCAAAAACATCCATGGAAAAAACTATCTCTTATCAGGGGAAAGTTACAGGGTTTCAGATGTGACTTTAATGCTTAACAATCAACCTCCGGTAGGCAAACCTGAAATTGTTTATAGTTCTGCTTTGGCAATAAAGGATTTGGGAATAAGCTTTAAACCTGTCAGTATTCCTTTGAATAATTATTCCTCATAAAAATCAAGGGGGAAGTAAGAGAAAATACCATCAAAGAGTTTAAGGTTTACCTGACGGCTATTCCGTCGATAGCAACGAATGGGTAAGGTGGGATGACTTTGAATCGTTTTGATATCCGATTTGTTTGGGATTCATTTTTGATAAAAAAAGGTCAGTGATGGAATCATAGCCTTTTTGGGAACCTCAAGATGATCGAAAGGACGGCCTTTTTTGATGCTAGCTGTAATGGCCACCCTGATAACTTTAGTCACAAATTAAGCATCCATGCTAATTCTGTAACAAGGGGAAGCAAGTCGGTTAACTAACAATTATCAAAACTTGCAAAATTTGCAAGTTTTGATAATTGAAAACTTGACTGCTCTACAGTAGCTTCCTGATTTATCCTAAAAGAAGGGAAAATGCAACCACCCCCATCTTTCCGGGTAAAACGTCTTCCTTAATCTTCGCGACCCTGCATTACAAAGGATAATGGGTTTGCTTATTAGGGAAGGGACAGAACCTGCGCAAGTACGGTCAGATCGGGTCCCCAGCATTAACATACTAGACCTTTCTGATGCTTTTCATCAACGCAGCTCTATAATTCGAGCTGATCGGGATTATTTTTTTATTTATCTCAAGATGCCTATCCGCTACCGCATCTAGCTTTTTGATATTTACCACATAGGACCGGTGTACCCGCAAAAAGTCTCTACTGACGATTTTTTCAAAAAGAACGACTAGCGAACTGGTGATCGTGAAATTTTGATCCCCTGTAAAAATGGTACAGTAGTTTCGTTCTGCTTCAATGTAAAGTATCTCATCCAGCATCACCTTAATCAGCTTTTTTTGGCTACGAATAAAAATCCGGTCTTCCAGTGCCTCTATTTCGACCATTTCCTTCTTCCCGCCATTTCCTTCTTCGCTAATTTTTCCAACCACCAAAGCTACGGTTCTTTCCAAGTTCACTTTATTGAAGGGCTTGGAAAGAAAGGCGAAGGGATGTGTCTCCCTTGCCTTTTGAAAAGACGCCTCATCCGAATTGCCGGTAAGGTAGATCAGCGGTATATCGGAGAATGTCTTTATTATTTTGGCCGCCTCAACTCCATCGAGCTGTCCCTTTAGATTTATATCCATCAGAATGATATCTGGCAGATTTTCTTTGGCATGATGAATAGCTTCCTCTCCCCTAGACTCAATACCAGTCACTTCATACCCCAGTTTGGTAAGCTGCAGGGAAATGTTTGCCGCGATGACCATATCATCTTCCACGATCAATATCCGAATGCGGTCGTTCATGCAGCCGTTCCCATGTAAAATTCAAAATACACCTCGGTCCCTTTGTCCACGATCAAGGTCATCCTCCCCTCCAACTGTTGCGTCAGTAAATGGATGAGCTGCGATCCAAATCCTGTACCTTTGATCCCCGAGGCTGTGTCGTACCCTATGCCGTCGTCCGTAACTCGCAAAAAAAGTTGGCCTTTCTTTTCTGAAAGGGAAAGTGTAATTCTTCCTTTTCTGTTGTTGGGAAAGGCATATTTCAGGGCATTAGACATTAGTTCATTGACGATCAGCCCGATAGGAATGGCCCTGTCTACGTCGAGATGCAATTGATCCATGGTACACTCGAGCGAAATTCTATCCGATGCATTGAAGGAATCGATGATATATCCTCCGAGATTGAGAAAGTATGTCTTCATTTCAAGGGCTTTGCAATTCTCTCCCTGATAAAGATTTCGGTGAATCATTCCCATGCTTTGCAACCGGTGTTGGATTTCTGTCATAATATCTTGGAGCTCTTGGTTATCGATATCCCCGGTCTGAAGGGAGAGCAGGCTCGAAATGGTTTGCAAATTATTATTGACTCTATGGTGGATTTCCTTTAATAAAAATTCCTTTTCCATGTTCCTTCGTTCGAGAAGTAAACTGTATCTCTGACTCCGGAGGAAAATCCGGTAAAGAAACACCAAGAAAACAATCATGAGACTTGTCAGAACGAGAATAAACACCTGTACGGCCGCCTGCTTATCCAATTTTGCCGTTTGCAGTGAAATCGTACTCTCCTTTTGGGTAACTTCCATGTCAGTTTGCAGTTGGGCAATCCGTTGATCTGCTTCCGCATTGAAGACTTGTTGCGTCAGTTCATGGTATTTTTTATACGCCATAAGCGACTTCCGCGTATTTCCGCTTCCCTCATACGCCTTACTTAATTCCTCGTAGATCAGGCCCAAGTAATAGGTGTCCCCAAAATCATCGCTTGCTATTGTAAGGCTTTGATCCAGATAATCCAAGGCCGAATTGAAGTCCCTTTCCAGGTTCTTCAATTTACCGAGCGAAAGCAGCGAACGGACAATCATAAAATCATTTTCCAGCAGTGTCGCATAATACAGTGCTTCTTGACCTGATTTCTCAGCCGTTTCGAACTTCCCCATTTGGCAGTATAATGAGGTGAGCGCAATATAGGTGTCACTAAGGTTGTTGTAGAACCCATATTTTTCACCCATCCGGGCAGATCGCTCAAAGTAGGTAAGCGCTTGCTCGTATCTGTGAAGATCCATTAGGTTATTGCCGATGATATGCAGCGTGAAATCAAAATCCAGGTCATTGAGTCCCCTTTCTTCAAAAATGGCAATCGATTTTAATCCAAACTCAACTCCTTTATTAAACCTTCCCTGTTTCCAAAACAAATTGCTCATATCGGAATAAGCCATTGCAACCGCCTTCAAATCCCCATATTTTTCTCCCAGCTCCAGCGTTTTTGATGCATATTCAAACGCCTTACTCAGCTCCCCCCTTCGTTCATACACATACCCTAAGTTGGTGAGAAGAAGCCAGGATTCAGATTCAGGAATTTTTTGCAAGGCACTTCTAAGTTCACCCTCCGCCTCGTCCAATTCACCCATCCTTAACAAAATAGCTCCAAGGGAAACCTGCATCCTACCCTCCCACAGTTTATGTTTTGCGGTCCTGACCTCTTTCAGACCCTGATTAAGGATCTCAAATGACTTTTTAAGATTTCTAGTATGATAATGATAGCCGAGGTCATTGATTAGCATAAAACGCAAGGTATCGACATGGGTATAAACCAATGCTTTTTCCAAATTATCCAAGTAATTGACATCAAAATCATCCGTGTCTAGAAAGATACGGGAGTACTGGATATTAGCATCTTTTATTTCACCTTTCGGTGTAAAATGAAAATGCAACATACATACAAAAAGCAGTATTATATTCTTCATATAATAAATATACGGTAAAATCGGTATGATAATACATAAAACACAAATTTCATGTTAAACGGAAAAAATACACCCACTTCGGGACAGTTTTAGGACCTGTTCGTCCGCTCTGCTTCGGTGAAATGGTAAAAAAAAAACAACATTGCCTTAGGATTTGAAGCGATTACTTTGACAGCAGACGAATACACGTAAACAAGCGCGACCATCCGGAAAGTTGCGGGATTTTTTTGCATCATTTTCATTCCAATCAATTATTTAAAAAAATGACGAAGCGCTATGAGGGAATTCTTGTTACTTATTTTACTAGCTAGTTGTGTTACTTCTGGATTTTCTCAGGGGGTGATTCAAGGAAAGATTCAGGATTCCCAGTCGAAGGGCATTTCCTTTGCGAATGTATTACTTAGGACTGAAGTCGATTCCTCCATGATCAAGGGGACTATCTCCGATGAACTCGGAGACTACAAGTTCACCGATATACCAAAAGGGGACTACTTTGTGGAAGTAACTATTCTGGGATATGCGAAAAGCTATTCCCCTCTGTTTGCTTTTTTTGGAAATGAAAAAAATGAGTTGGCGGCTATCCTATTGAAGGAAGAAGACCAGAACCTGGATGAAGTGGCGGTAACGGCCACCCGGCCGCTTTTTGAGCTGGAACAGGGGAAAATGGTGGTCAATGTGGCGAACAGCATTTCTGCTGCCGGATTGTCGGTCATCGATGTACTGGAAAGGGCTCCAGGGGTAATGGTGAACAGACAGAGTAATTCGCTCTCCGTTTTGGGTAAAAACGGAGTGGTTATCCTAATGAACGGCCAACGGTTCAGAATGCCACTGGAGGCAGCTTTTCAGATGCTAGCGGGTCTGAATTCAAGTGATGTCGAAAAGATCGAAATTATTACTATCCCTCCAGCCAACTATGATGCCGATGGTGATGCCGGAAAGAGAAACCTGGATCAGATTGGCTGATTGATCCAAACTTCACCAATGATGGCTTTCTCGAAGAAGATATATTGGCAGCTTTTTCCACAGCAAAAATTGAACTTGATGAAAAGACTTCCTTAAATGCAGGGTTAAGGTACGAGAACACCAAAACCAACCTGACGACCGTTTCAGGAGAAAAAATCATTGACAGGCATTACGGGGATTTCTTTCCAACGGCATTTTTATCCAGAAAAATAAATGCTGACAACCTGGTACAGGTATCCTATGGACGCAGGATTACCCGCCCTACTTTCAACGAGATGGCTCCTTTTGCATTTTTTTCTGACCCTTTTTCCTTTTTCGCCGGAAATGAAAACATACTTCCTACCTATACCAACACCCTCAAAACAGACTATTCCTACAAAAGCTGGGTTTTCTCGGTGCAGCATAGCATGGACAAAAATTTAATCCAACGTTTTCAACCTACCCTGGATGAAGAAACCAATACGCTGTTTCTAAAAACGGAAAACATCGATGAAAGGCAGACGGTATCCATGATTGTCGCTTTCCCCTTGAAAGTGACTTCTTGGTGGGAAACCCAAAACAACTTCACGGCAAATTATCAGAAAGTCAATTCAGAACTGAATGGAGAGGCTTATGTTGTTAATCAGAAAGGTATTCAGGTAGTGCTCACAAATACCTTTACACTTCCCAAAAAATACACCATTGAGTTGATGGGCAATTATAATTCGCCCGTCATCAATGGCTATTTCAACTTGCTTTCCCGGGGCTTCGTCAATTTTGGAGTCCAAAAAAACTTTGAAAAGGCAGGTATATTAAGGGTTTCCTGCAATGACATTTTTGAAACCAATCAAATGAGGTGGAGAACTCTCGATGGTACTGATTTGGAATTTTCGGGCAGGTTTAGGTCTGAAAAAAGGGTGTTTATGGCCACCTACACCTACAAGTTTGGAAACAGCAAGATCAAAGGAACCCGAGACAGAAAGGTAGGCTCCCAGGAAGAACAGAAAAGGGTTACCAATTGATGATTTTTCTTAGGGTAAATAAATCTATGCACTCGGACAAAAAAGAGGTGGCTTCGTCCTTGATGGGTTTTAATTCAAAAATTGACATGGTACATTATACTAGGATTTATGGCTTAAAAACATCAGCGCATTCGGTATCTATAAAAACCACCTATGAATAAAGATTAAATCAATAAACCCTAAAATAATTAATTATGAAAACTCTTGAAGAAAAGCTCAAAAGAGCAAGTGAAAACCGGACCATTATAGATGGACTTTACAAAGCTTTTGCCATAGGCGATATCCCTACAGTTCTTGGTGCCATGGATTCAGCTATAGTTTGGAATGAAGCCGAAGGCAACGCGTATGCCGATGGTAATCCCTTCATAGGACCTGATGCCGTTTTGAATGGTGTTTTTGGCCGCATTGGCGCAGAACATGAGTATTTTAACTTGAAGGATATTGTGCTTCATGAAATGTTTGATGATAAAGTACTGGCCACCCTACGCTATGATGGCAAACGCAATAATGGTAATAGTTATGACGCCCAAGTAGCGCATTTGTGGACACTTAAGGACGGGAAAGTAATTGCTTTTCAACAATATGTGGATACGAAAAAATTACATGATGCCATAATTGAGTAAAAAAACATCAATTAGGTTAAAATCCAAGAATTTAATTTCAACCAATCCAACATCACTCTTGTCCACGCTTTAAACCATGTAATAATATGAACGTATCCGCTTATGCCGCCAACGGCCCACATGAAAAATTAGCTCCCTTTTCCTACGAAATGGGAGAACTGGGTGCTGAACAAGTCGATATCCGGGTAATCAACTGCGGAATCTGCAACCCTTGGCTATACCTGCCTTTTCGCTGATTATGGGACAAAAGTCTGTCACTGGAAGTCCTCTCGGAAGCCCTGCCTTGACCCGAACCATGTTGGAATTCTGCGTACGACATGACATTTATCCGATTACAGAAGAATTCCCGATGTCTCAAGTCAATGAAGCCCTAGAACACCTGGAATCTGGAAAAGCACGTTTTCGAATCGTTTTGAAAAACTAGGAGATTCAAATATCCTATCACTGGAACAATTTTTAAAAAAGGGTACGCCGAAAACCGATTTAGAGTAGGTAGATAGCAAACAATAAGATTTACTATGGCATTGAAAGTTATTGGATTAGGTCTTGGAAGAACCGGCACCTATTCGTTGAAAACAGCACTGGAACAACTACAACTGGGTCCTTGTCACCACATGGAGCGTGTGGCTCAAAACATGCCCGTTCAACTGCCCCTATGGAATGGCCTCTTGAATCATCCGACCAACTTTGAAGCTGTTTATGAAGGCATGCAAAGTGCCGTTGATTGGCCTACCGCAGCCTTTTACAAGGAGCTTTATGCAACGTATCCGAATGCTCGATTTATTTTAACACACCGAAGCAAAGAATCGTGGGCAGAGAGCTTTGGTTCTACGATCTACAAACTGCTTAGCGGCCGGGAAAATGCACCGGCACCCGTTCAGGAATGGCTCAATATGGTGGTGAGGGTGATTGGAAAATCAGGTTTCCCAATGGGCCTTGATTTCGAGGGCCTGGCAGAAAGATACGAAGCACATAATCAAGCAGTCGTGGCTTTGATCCCACCCGAGCAACTATTGGTATATCACGTAAAGGAAGGATGGGAACCTTTGTGCGCGTATTTAAACGTAGAGGCCCCCACTACGGCGTTTCCCCGCACCAATAACCGAGAAGAATTCTGGGATTTGGTGAATGCTGCCACAAAGCCAACATCTTGAGGCTACGCAAACAGGAACATTCAGGTCTAACCGTAAATCAGTCGGTTGGAACTGAATCGTTTCGAGAATTATCGACCAAAAGATAAATCAAATATAGGAACCTTCAAATGTTTTTCAATATAAAGGCGTAGTTACGGCTATTTCGGCCTATCAAAAGAAGAAGTGGGTATTGATGTCATGGCAGCATTCTGATGATAGCCCAGCTAACCAATAATCCTGATCAAAGTAACAGATCTCAGTCCTGTGGAAAATAAGAGCAAATAGAAAAGGGGTACGCCGAAAACCGATTTAGAGTAGGCCACAAATCAATTACAAGATGAAAAATTTAACAATCCTTACTATCCTTGTGGCATTTACCCTAAATGCCTGTACCCAAGATTCTTTTACCGAAAAGACCTTCCATGACCTTATGGCGAAAAATGAAGATCAGATGTTTTTATCAGAAAATACCGATAAAAACTTTGTGTTTATTGCAGGTAGTGGGTGGAAATTAGGCATTACAGATTTTATTGAGCAAACCTCAAAGATGACCGTTAAAAATGAGTTTTCAGATCTAACCGTGAACCAATCAGGCGGTACGGCAATCGTTTTGGGGATTATCGACCAAAAGATAGCTCAAAAAGAGAATCCTTCGGATGTTTTTGAATACAAAGGCATATTCACGGCCGTTTATGCAGCCCATAACAATAAGTGGGTACTCATGTCCTGGCAACATTCAGATTATAAGCCAAATAACTAATAATCACAATCAAAGTAACCGGTCTCTAACCTATGGAAATGAAGGGCAAATTGGCTGTAGTGACCGGTGCATCACGGGGCATTGGCGCATCTACGGCTATTTTGTTGGCAGAAGAGGGAGCACAATTAATCCTGATTGCGCGGTCGGAAGGGGATCTTTTGCAAGTGGCTGAGCGTATCCGTGAGGCAGGTGGGGTGGCCCACATCTTTGCTTCAGACCTTACGGATGCGGCTGCCACCAGCAATGTCGCCCAACGAATCCTTCAGTCCCATGGAGTTCCCGATCTTTTGATCAACAATGCAGGAGCCGGACGTTGGCTGTTTGCTGAGGAGACACCGGAGGGAGAAGAGGATGTCATGATCGCCCTGCCTTATCTGGCTGCTTTTCGCCTGTGCAGGGCCTTTTTACCCGGGATGCTTTCACGCCGCAATGGGATGATCCTTAATATCAATTCACCTGCTGCGCTTATGCCTTGGAGTGGCGCGACGGGATATGCAGCCTCCCGGTGGGCCTTGCGGGGACTGACAGAGGCGCTCCGGGCCGACTTGCACGGCACGGGCGTACGCGTCTGTGAAGTGACACTAGGTGAGACCAGCTCCAACTACTTTGATGCCAACCCCGGATCCTACCTGCGCCTACCAAAACTGGCAAAATTTCTTCCCGTTCTTACACCCAAGCAGGCTGCCAAGCACATCGTCAAGGCTGTACGTCAAAATCGAAGTACCTATACGGCCCCCTTTATGCTGGCCATAAATCGCTTTCTCCTTTGGCTGATGCCTGGTTTGTTCAAGAGTATATCGAGGAAAGGTGACTTTCCCCACCCTTAAGTACCAGAAAAACATAAGAAAAATTAATCTCGGATGCAACATTGACTTCATAGGAAAGGTGTACTAAAACTTTCACAAAAAATTATTCCACATAGAAATAAATAATCAGCTATTTCTAACAAACTTAACATTTAAATCCATGAAATTACTACATATTATGGCATCCCCAAGAGGAGAGAAATCACGAACACTCACTATTTCAAATGAGTTTTTGACGACCTTAAAATTAAAATACCCCAACCTAACTATTGAAGAGTTAGATCTATTTCAAGTTAAACTTCCGGAAGTTTATGGTAATACGGTTGATGCCAAATATGCCCTTATGGCAGGCGGAATATTAGAAGAGCAATCTAAAGCATCATGGGAAGAGATATCAAACTATTCAAATGAATTCTTATCGTATGACGCATTTTTGATCTCTTGTCCCATGTGGAACTTTACTATACCCTACAAACTCAAACACTATATTGACGTAATTATGCAGGCCGGTATCCTGTTTAATTTTACGGCAAATGGAGTAGAAGGATTAGCCTCAAACAAAAAGATGTATTGTATTACCTCCAGAGGAAACGACTATAGTGAAAATAGTCCTATGCATCAATTTGACTTTCAAGAACCTTACCTGAGGGCTATATTTGGCCTGGCAGGAATTTTTGATATTTCTTTTATTAATTCCCAACCAATGGACTTTACCCATGGAATTACGCTTACTAATCTTAGCCTAGCCAAAGAACAAGCAGTTAGTATGGCTCAACATACTGTCCTGTAAATTTATAGTTACGTGGAGAGACGTGCCCTGAGCGAATGCCTCAGGGTACGTCTCCCACATTACTCCAAGTATCTTACGGGGACATCAAGGGCATAGGAATCGACCACCATGACGAAGGCACGCGCGTGAACGACAGACGCGATGTCCTGATCGAAACTTGCAACTTGGTGATGACCGTCACAAGTGGCCAATAATTATGGAGGCGATCAGCACAGAAGTTCCAGGAAAATATCCTTCCCGCCGGTAGCACTCACTATCCTTTCGAGAAGCGTAAAAATATATAAAGACAACACTATGCGGTCCATCCAACATACCACCCAAATTTACAATAACCTCGGTTACTGGTTTCTAATTTTTGTCCTGCTGGCTTTTGTGGGATTCTATAAAACTTATTTTTCAGTCCTCCTGGATCCTCATCCTTCTGTAATCCATTTGCATTTCTCCTGTATGGCACTCTGGATGGGTTTAATTATCGTACAACCACTATTGATCAAATACAAGAAATTTTCAGTCCATAGGGCGTTGGGAAAGCTAAGCTACCTTGTCTTTCCATTGGTGCTGATCACTTCTGCAATGATGATTAGATACAGTTATTTTGCCTACAAATCAGGGTTGGAAGCAAAGGTTCAAAACGGGCTGGAATCCTATTCTGGCGCAGAAATCCTCCATTTGAGCGCGTACGAAATGGGACTGGCAATTTTTTATATTCTTTGGCTGGCTATCTTCTTTATACTCGCCATTTACCACAAGAAGGATCGTATTCCCCATTCAAGGTATATCTTGGCTGCTGCCCTTACTTTTATGGGGCCGACGGTGGATAGGATTTTTATTTTCTGGTTCGAGACAGTCCTTTTATGGGGATTTATACCTTTTGAGTATATCTCCTATACATTGATCAATGTAACCTTAATTTACTTCCTCTTTCTGGATAAGGGCTATCCTAAAGGCCAAAAGGCATTAGGGATCAGCCTAGCCATTTATGTTATCGGACAGGTTCTTTACGCCACAGTAAGAGAAACAAATCTTTGGGAAAATATGGTAACTACCTTTGTGAATTTATGAAGATTACAATGGATGAGGCACATGTTCTTTTTGACCGAATACCAATTTCTCGAAAAGAATTTGTTGAATATGACGCCGGTCATGAGCCTCCTGCTGAATATGTAGAAAAAGTAACCGATTGGTTTGTGAAGGAATTAAAACCCTAAAAACACTGCCCAAATAATGCGGGCCATGGCATTGGCAGTGAAGCAACTCGCGCCATTGCCTGATCGTAAAATTGTAAGAAGCCATCCGGACAACCGCCACTACAACTAGATGGAGGAAAAGAAAAATTGATAGAAAATCCTGATTATCTGGGCATACCTGAGGCGGTAAATTAGGGATTGCAACTCCCGAACGGCGCGAGGAGCACTTAGATATTCCTGAAAATATAAATACGATGAACCATTTGATATTTACGCAACCTACAATAAAAATATTGATGTAAATTTGTTTAAAACTGACAAATGGAAGCACTACTTAAACGGATTGAGTTAAATCCTGAAATATTGGCCGGAAAGCCTGTCATCAAAGGCACCCGATTGTCCGTTCAGTTCATTCTTGGATTGCTTGCGCATGGAGAAACTCCCGAGTCAATCATTGAGGAGTACAATTATATAACAAAAAAAGATATTCGGGCCTGTTTGCTTTTTGCCAATGAAGTTATGGAAAATAACTTTTTCATTCCTTTGTCACATTCAAAATGAAATTTAGCTATTTGATATTGATTTCTACTGCCGATACCGAAGCAGCCGGGAAGGTCCATGTTCCGTCGGCAGGTGCTTCCTTTGTTTGTATTTGGAGTGGGTCGGGCTCCCGGGCGATTATTTCAAATTCCGGATCGGCTGCCATCTCATGCACCTTGATCGAGGCTATCGTGGCCCCCTTTATAGATAAGGTAGTTTTTACAGGCGACGATCGATTCGTATTGACTACGTGCGCAAATAACGTATTCCCTTTTCTACTTGCCGTAATGTCTAGGTAGGCGGGCGTTTGTGTCGTTTCACAATAGTTTGTGCCGCTATACTTTCTGTAGAGTTTCATCACTTTCGCAACAGGCATCAGGAACGCTTCCCCGTAGGATCTTGGTATAGGAATCATCAGGGCATTGACTTGCCAGCGGGTGCCACAAAAATCGGCCATGGTGGCGATTTTGAGCAGGTCGCCGTGGCGTTCGTGTAAATTCGCGATGCGGGCATACGAAACACCCGTGGCCCAGGTGGACATCACCTCGTTTCGGTTTCTGCCCGGAAAACTATAATGGCACTCGGTCAGGGCCATGGGCATTTGGTAGGGCTCCACCTGTTCCCGCATGGCTACTACTTTTTTCTCGTGAAAGGCACAGGCATTCATCAGGTATTCCCAGGTTCGGGCAGGATCTTTCCGGTAATCCACTCCTTTCAAGGGGTTGTCCGGGTCCCTGCCGTAGGGGTTGAACATGTGGTGAAACGCCACGTAATCCAAATGCTCTCCGGCACGTTCGATCATTTCCTTGGCCCAGAAGGTCCCCTCTCCTTCACCCCAACGTTGCAGACCGCCCCAGCCAATTAGTTTGATGGACGGGTCAGCCCGAAGCATCTCTTTGCTGAACGCCACCGTCTTCTGAACGGCGGTATCCAGGTGAAACCGGTCTTTGGCGTAGGACGTTTCGTTACCGATTTGCCAGAAGGGGATGCGCAGGGGACCCTCTATACCATGTGCCTTTCGAAGCGCATTGTCCGGATTGTTGCAATAGTCCACCCATTCGGCAGCTTCCTCAGCGGTACCCTTCCGGTCGCTACCCATGCCGTCAATCGACCATCCGGGACTGCCTTCCGACTCAAAATTCACACACATAAGCGGATCTGCACCAACCTGCCTGCAAAAGTCAACGAACTCCGCAGTACCAACATGATTTGATTCGTAACCGCCCCATAGTAGATTTTGCATGGGTACACGGGTGCTTCGATTACCGACGCCCTCTCGCCAACGGTAATGCGAACTGAAAATCCCGCCAAACCGCACCATACTGGGCGCCAGCTCCCTGGTGGCTTCTAGCACGTCCTCACGCCAGGCGTGTTTACTAAAATCCCATGCGGCCTCCACAGACCCGTCGGTGCGGCCCAGGGGTTCCATAAATTGCATATACAAATACGGCGACAAGGCGAAGGTGGGTTCGGGATCAATAACAATTCCTTGCTTTGCCTTTATGGCAACGGACATGGCGCCAGCGGACAGGTCCGGGGAAGCCGCTAATCCCGCTCCGGCAAGAGCGGCGGATTTAATAAAGACTCTTCGGTTGATGTTCATACTCGAAAATGTGGTAACGTACATTGACTACGTGCGGATCGGTTAAGCATTTAATGACGTGATTATGAGGTTCGCCACGCATACTGACTATACCCGCCTGTTGTCCTATAAATCTAGAAAAAAAAGAACAAGCTGCAAAATCAGCCCGTTAGGTGGGAAAGATTTGAATTGAAGGAATTTGATGACCCGAAAAAACAGACCTTCTGGTACCTGTTCAAGAGTCCGTCTATATCTATTTGGCGGTCAAAAGGGCACCTATCTACAACAAATAAATGATGCTGTTTATTGATTTTCTTTGTCCACTAAGAACGTATTCACATCCAACCAGTGAATAAATGCCTCAAACCAGCGGTTACTGGTCCGGTTGGGGTTGCCGAGACCAAAACCGTGACCTCCGTTCTGGTAAAGATGAAATTCGACAGGAATGCCAGCTTTGTACCAAGATTCGATCACGCCAAACTGACCCAAAAAAAGAAAATCATCCGTTGCAATCACATTGAACATGGGAGGTGCGTTTTCGGGAACATCAACGGGACCCATACCTCCATAGATCGGACCGATAAAGGCAAGCTTCATGGTCTTAGAGTGGAGGGTAGCATGCATGGTCAGCCCGGCACCTGCCGAGAAACCTATCATGCCTATACGGTCGGTATCAACGCCCCATTCTTTTGCCCGTGAGATGACCATGGCATAAGCTGCTTCCGCATCTTCTAGCTGGTTTGAAAGGTCGCGTTGCGGTGAACGTGGAGCTGGGGCACTTGGTGCGACAGCTGAAGAAGTGGTAGGCGCAGGGGTACGGGGACGGTTCATCCAAGCCGAAAAATCCTCCAGTGATTCCGGAGTTGGGTTGAGCCGGTATTTGAGAACAAATGCCGCGATTCCCTGTGCTGCAAGTGCCTCTGCGACTTCCCATCCTTCATTGCCCATGGACAACCAACTAAATCCTCCTCCAGGCGCAACGATCACGGCTGCACCATTCGCTTTCCCAGGTTCTGGAAGGAAGGGGGTAAGGGTGGCCGTGGTAATGTTTCTGGCCATTGGATCGCCCCACTGACGGAACCAACTCTCTTGAGCGGGCTGATTTTCAACGCCCCCCGTACCAAGGAGAATTGCGCTTGGTTCAGCAGGTGCTTCGAGTGGGTAAATGGTCCCATCCTGCGCCATGGCATGGGATAGAAAAAAAAGGAGGACGGCCAGAAAGGCCCAACTAGTAAAACTTCTTTGAAAGTAAAACATGGTGAATCGGTTTATAGGTTTAATTTAAAATCAATTACAGTTGTTGAATCTGCAATCATGTTGCTCCGCATTCTACTGTTAAAGAAGAAAGGTACATAAAATCGCGATTTCAACCTAATCCGTCTCTTATCCGTGTCAAATCTACACGAATGGGAGAAATTGAGCGTGTAGTATAAACTTGGAATTTCAGAAGACCCAACATCTACCCTTTGAATCCATCTGAATGCAATTAATATGGTCAAATCATTCTCTGGATTTTCTAAGCAAAAACCGACTTAATGGATCTCGATTCCCAAATCACTAAGTCTATCAAGATCAAATCGAGAAAAAATCAATTGTAAAATAATATAGCCCTTTCGGACTTTTTGGATGTTGTTCGCCATTCTTACTAGGTATAAATAAAATTTTGCATTAGATTGGTAAACACTAGTCAAATTATTTAGATAATCCATCAATAGCCGCCGATATCCCCTATGAAAAAGTCGATCTTGATCTTTTCCCTGTTTTTGATTCATTCGACAGGATTATTAGCCCAATCCAAAACAGACATGGTCAAGGTTACCGTTGAGTTTATGGAATCTCTTTCTGCTGATGAAAAAGGGAGTGTCCTGTTTGACATGAATGACAGCCTCCGTACCCAATGGACAAATCTGCCCGTTGGGTTGGCTCCAAGGAAAGGACTTCGATATGGAGACCTGTCGGAACCTAGTAAAATCAATTTCCACAAAATCCTCAGCACCATTTTCAGTTCGCAGGGATATCTGAAAACTTTTGCCATCATGCAGGTGGATGACATTCTGCATGAGTTGTTTGAAATCGCCCATCAACGTAATCAGATTGATGAGCAGACTATCGGCTTTATAAGGACCTTGGATTGGGATTATGGCAACTATTTTATTGCTATCCTGGGTAATCCCGGTATGGAAGAAGCATGGGGGCTCAAGTTCGAGGGACATCATATCTCCATAAACCTTACGGTTACCAAAGATTCATTTACGATGACACCGCTGTTTCTTGGTTCGGATCCGGCTGTGGTGGAAGTTACCCAATATGCAGGTTTGCGGCCCCTGAGCAAAGAAGAAGACTATGGTTTTTGGTTTGTCAATACCTTGGATGAAGCACAAAAAGCCAAGGCAACATTGAGTCAGGAAGTTCCCAAGGACATCCTCACCAATCCAGACAGGCCACAGTGGTATGATGATTTTATGGGGATCAAAGGTTCGGAACTCCGGCCCGAGCAGCAAAAAATCCTCCATTACCTTATTGAAGAATACATGAATAACATGGAAAAGGAAAAAGAGGAAGAATACCTTGGCATCCTCCATGCAAGGGGGATGGATGAGGTATATTTTGCATGGATTGGCAGTTACGAACCCATGAAACCTCACTATTATATGATCCACAGCCCGGATTTTATTATTGAATATGACAACGTGGGTTTCTTGGACAATGCCAACCATATCCACTCCATCTTCCGCGAAAAGGGAAATGATTTCGGTGAGGACATTCTCCGAAAGCATTTGATGGAACATGAACATTGAAAATATTTGAATAACGGTAACGTTTACACGTATAAATTAGGTGGAAACGCGCCGATGCCGGTTTTTGAAGAACCGGAACCTAAAAAATTACTGACCGGAGTAACTTATTCCATTTCCGGACCTGAAGAAATCCAGGATGGTCTAAAATTATACCTGAATTATTGTACCCTCTGCCATGGCATGCCAGGAGCGACAGAAGGTGGTATTTTACCAAATTTGGGTTACTCCCGACCTGAAGTAATTCAGAACCTTCAAACGTATGTACTTGAAGGTCCGTTGACGAGTAGGGGAATGCCAAACTTCAAAGGAAGATTAGGGATTGAAGATGTGGAAAAATCAAAGCGTATATTCAGGTTGCTGCTGATGAGTATAAATGATCTGATTATGGCAATTTAGCGGACTGAAATTGGTTTGGTAATCAATTTCAATGTAGCATGAAAAAATTGGTAAGATAAAGGGGTCATTGTTATTTTGTTTACCCTAACAATCTTCCAATACCCCGTCTACTAACTTAAAATTAACCCTCTACACTCGGTGTATGAATCGGAGGTGCCACACCTGGTGGCAAGTCTAAATCCGGATCATCATTTCCTGAAATTCCCCCACCCCCATTTTCCTCGTCATCATCATCTTGATCTTCACGCAGACTCAATTGGATCACCTTATAAATGACTACTACATTCACTAGTAAAAAAAGAAGATACATTGGATTATTAAAGATGTAATCATGCATACGTAACAACAATTTAATGAAACATCATATAACTTAATAATCGATGATTTTATTAAAACCCCAAATTAGAACACTATCTAACTAGTTCTTATGGTAAACAGCATTTCGTAAGGCTTCTCTGATTTCTTCCTTATGGCGTAACCGCTTCAGCTATTTCTCGATTATCATTGCACTTTTGGCATACTTCATAATTCATGCCAGAGTCCTTTCAGTTATTTTTCTTTTTATCTATATATATCCTGAAAACCAAAAAAGATGATTATAAAAGTATGCTTGGGTAAACTGACGATCCTACTTGCTTTGTCGAACGTTGGCGTGTAAATTTGATTATCGGTTGACTAAATTTGATTTTCGATAGTGATGTATTCTCTGTTTAACGAAATTATAGATGACCAAGCCTAGATGGATAGCTACCTACTTTAACTTTATTCTCAATCTGTCTCCCAGGCAGATATTCTTTGCAGATGCATTGGGGGCGCTGTTGACTGCATCCATTGTGGGAATTTTATTGGTTAGACTTTACATTTATTTGAACATCGATAAATCCACCTTGTACGTGTTAGCGCTTATCGCGTTGCTACTCTTTTTCTATTCTTCATCGATGGTGCTATATAGACCAGTAAAGTGGCAGGGGTTCATGCGCATATTGTCCTTAGCCAACGGTACCTATTGCCTTTTGACCCTCGGGATGCTTTTTTATTATAAGCACGAGGTGACGTTAGTTGCTATTATCTATTTTGTCGGAGAAGCTATTTTGGTAACTGCTATCGCATTAACAGAATGGCTCTATGTCAATAAAAACAAAGAGCGGGTTTTTGGCGCGTTTTATTGATCCAAGTTCCGTAGTTTTTTTCGAGGCGATTTTCCACGACAGCACCGAAGCGTCCTAAAATATGAAGCTGTGGCATGGTTGTTGGAAAATTGCAACTATTCCCATCTGCTATCCGCTCGATGGACTGCCTACCGGACCCGGCTTCGGCATCAAAAAATCAACCTAATTTTATGAACACAGGAGACTTATTAACAGAACTAGTTGACAAACTTGAAGAATGGGCAATTGCTTTTGTCCGGTTGCTGCCTAACATTGCCTTAGCGATCTTAATAATCATTATTGGTTTTTTCCTTGCAAAGCTCATCAGCAAATTCGCAAAGAAACAAATGACCCGCTTCCATGTGGATAAGACCATCGCGGGGTTCCTTGGAAGAATCCTGTTCATCATTGTGTTAGTGTTTGGAGTGATGGTAGCGCTATCAATACTTAGCCTCACAGGAACTGTCGCCTCTATTTTGGCTGGTTTGGGGATTATAGGTTTGGCGTTGGGATTTGCCTTTCAGGATACAGCCGCCAATTTTATGTCGGGAATATACATTACCTTCAATCAACCCTTTGCTATAGGAGATGTCATCGAGACAAACAATGGCGTTATGGGAAATGTAATCGACATAAGTCTCAGGATTACAAAAGTGAAAACCTTTGATGGGCCAGTAGTGTATGTCCCCAACCGATTCTTATTTGAAGATGACTTCACTAACTACACCGAAGGAGGTCAGCGACGCTTACGGGTGGCCTGTGGGGTAAGTTATGGAGACGATTTGGATAAAGTCGAACGCATTGTCCTTGAAACCCTAGCGAATACACCCGGAAAGATACAGGAAGAAGCCATCACAATACACTGGCTGGAATTTGGAGACAGTTCCATTAATTTTACGGCAAATATTTGGCTTGATTACACCCGCGAAAATAAAGCGTATATCGGAGCACAGAACTTTGCAATCAAAGCACTCAAAAGGGCCTTTGATGAAAACGACATTATGATTCCTTTCCCAATCAGAACGATAGATTTCGGGATCAAAGGCGGAGTGGCACTAAATGAGGTAATCGCCGAATCCGGAATGGGAAATTCAACCAGCAAATCCAACGCAACCGCAAAAAATTAATTCAACGGGATCTCGACATTCAAAGCCCGTTTTAGTGTAATACCCTCGATAGTACCTTCTGTTTCTTACGAAGGATATAGGGTATATTGGGAAAATTACTCCCAAAAGTGTGGAATTTCGGTAAATGGTAGCTGCCTTGCGGCAAACGAAAAAAGCATAAAACCAAGCGTTAAGGTACTGATTTTAAACCTATAGTGCCCCATTTTAGGGTATCAGATCACCATTTATGGATATTGGTCGGTATATTGTACCATTTGTCTTTATAGAATTTAAAAAACCAACAAATTATGAAAACGACTAATGTAATGATTGTATGCGGCGCACTGCTGATAATGTCATCTTGTGACAACACTGCACGTGATAATGAACGCAACGAAGCACGAGAAGAACTTAAAAGTTTTGTTGATTCAGTAGAATCAGTAGCGGATGACAGGATTGACGTGGACTGGACTGACCTCGACAGACGGTACAATACACTGGAACAACGTGCCGAGAATGCCTATATGGATGCGGATGATACGCAGCGAGAAGAACTGATGGCGATAGAGGCTGAATACGAGGAAATCAAGGTAGAAGCGAAAAATAGAATAGATGAGATGAATCGCACCACCGAAATGCATCTTGAGCGTGTCGAAGACTGGAGAGAAAACAGAACTACTACTACCGGAAATGCGTATGAGGAAATGGATGATACGGTACAGGAAAGTGTAGACTGGTTAGAAGAGAACTTCGAACAACTGGGTGACGAAATGAGAGCAAGATATGAAAGCATTCGGGCCGAGGTAAGGTCGGATGACAATACAACGAATCCGGGAACAAATCCAGGCTGAACCAACCAACCGTAACTAATAAACCATTGGGTTAAATTTAAAGCCTGTTCGGGTTTTACCGGGCAGGTTTTTTTATTGGACCGCTGCATAAAAAGCTACGTATCATAATCAAAAACATTATTTTTGCGTTTCAGCGCTGATGACCTGTCTTAACATACCAAGGGAGCCTTTCCCTAACAGAGTAGGGAGAATAAGACTAATTAATCATCCCTTTGTAGAACGGGTATGGTATGGTATGTCCTGTTTGAAATGGAAATGATGGCCTTCACTTTAAAAGCAACCGTTCCTTATGTGGCTGCTTAAGTTCTGTGGTTTTCATGTTGGAAGAAAAACCCACAGATAAATCTTTAATTGGCAGGTGGGAAACATAGCCTTTTGATAGATCCACAATCGGCATCGTTGATCCCTTGGATACGTTGCTCTCGATACGTTCAAGGGGCAAGGAATGAACCGTACCAAAAGATAAAATTTTTTCATAGCGTTGAACAAATGCTAAATCATCAAGTCCTTCACGATCGCTCCCTGACCGTTCCAAGTTAGACTCATAACGCGGCAGTAAAAAAGGTAATGTAATGGAGAAACCGAACGCATCGGGAACTTCAAAGGAATTTTGACCAAAGATTAAAATTGGAGACAGTAATAGTCCCACGCAGATTAATAGCATTTTATTCATTACGATAGGCATTTATAAAATACAAGGTAAGTTTTTACGCGATGATGAATTAGTATACGGAAAAGTTTGCGTTCCAGACAAATTTCTCCTAGCTAGTAAAATTGAGGAAATTACTTCACCTTGAGCAAAAGGTAAATTTATGGCGGAAAATCGCAAATATTTAGACGCTATCTATTAATTTAAAGCATGCTGACAATAAGCCTGCGAATCGTCAAGTTCAGCGTATCTTGAAAGCAATCTTATGAAAAATAAACATAATTGGCACAGTTTAGACGTTGAACGTGTTGCGAAGCTATTGGAAGTGGAACCCAATCGGGGGCTAGATTCGGAGGAAGCTCAAAAGCGACTCGATATCTACGGAAGAAACACCATTACTCCCAAGGAAAAACAATCTGCCTTCGTCCGATTTTTGCTTCAGTTCCACCAACCCTTAATCTATATCCTTCTTGCGGCCACGGTTGTTACTATTTTCCTGGAAGAATATGTCGACGCTGCTGTTATTTTCGCCGTCGTTTTAGTGAATGCAATTATCGGATTTATCCAGGAGTCCAAGGCATTGAAAGCAATTGACGCACTCGCTAAAGAAATGACCCTTAAAGCAACCGTGCTTCGGCAGGGGAAGAAATCTGAGGTGGACGCAGCGGAACTTGTTCCGGGGGATGTCATCTTACTCAAATCAGGAGACAAAATTCCCGCCGATGTCCGGCTGTTTTATAGTAGAGATTTGAAGGCAGATGAATCTGCCCTGACTGGGGAGTCGGTGGCTGTTGAGAAGCAAGTTGCTCCCGTTCCTGAGGAGAACGTCATTGGGGATCGCTTTTCGATCGGTTTTTCTTCCACAAACGTTACCTATGGACAGGGGAAAGGCATTGTGGTAGCAACTGGAGATACTACCGAAGTTGGGAAAATTCAGGAATCGATTGCCGCTGCGGAGGACCTGGAGACGCCTTTAACTAAAAAAATCGCTTCATTTAGCCGCTTGTTGTTGTGGGTGATACTGGTACTTTCGGGCATGGTGATCGCGATAGGATTTCTTAGGGGGGAATCTTTCGGAGATACATTTATGGTTGCCGTAGCTTTGGCTGTCGGTGCGATACCTGAGGGATTACCTGTTGCCGTCACTGTAATGCTGGCCCTAGGAGTCTCCAAAATGGCAAAACGAAAAGCCATCATCCGTAAACTAGTAGCCGTAGAAACGCTTGGAAGTACCAACGTCATCTGCTCTGACAAGACAGGAACCCTCACTGAAAACCAAATGACTGTTCAGGAGCTGTTTGATGGTGAAAGGTATTTTACCGCTACGGGGCTTGGTTATGTGCCGGAAGGCGAGATCCTTTTGAATGAATCCCTTATACAGGTGGCTTCTTACAAAGGTCTCTCCCTATGCCTAAAAGCAGGCGCTCTTTGCAACGATAGTGTCATCAAAAAAAATGACGCGACCTGGGCGGTAGAAGGAGATCCTACCGAGGGGGCCTTGTTAGTTGTAGCACAAAAAGCAGGATTTAAAAGTGAAGACCTTGAAGCTGCACAACCAAGAATCAACGCCATTCCCTTTGAATCCGAGTACAAATATATGGCTACCCTACACGACGGAGAAGAAAAATTCCTCTTTCTCAAAGGAGCAGCAGAGGCTATCGTCGAAAAATGTAGCCGCCGTTATAACTCCTCTGACGAGCTGATCCCATTAGACAAGTCAGCGATCTATGAATCAGTTGAAAAATTGGCGGAAAAAGGACTCAGGGTATTAGCGTTTGCCATGAAATTCTCAGAAGAATCGAAGAAAGACATCACCCATGACGACACCGCGTCTGATCTGATATTTTTGGGATTGCAAGGGATGATTGATCCGCCTAGAAAAGAAGTGATAGAAGCCGTTGCCCTTTGCCAAAAAGCAGGTATAGAAGTAAAGATGATTACTGGCGATCATGCGCTTACCGCTGCTACCATTGCGGAAGAAATTGGGCTTAAAGGCAAACGGGTAGATGATAAATTGGTTGCTATTACCGGTAAAGAACTTCAGCAGCTAGATGACAGTGCCTTTTCAGAAACAGCCAATTCGGTAGCCGTATTTGCGAGAGTTTCTCCAGATCAAAAACTTCGCTTGGTAAAGGCCTTGCAGGAAAAAAATAAAATAGTAGCCATGACGGGAGATGGGGTCAATGATGGCCCGGCACTTAAGCAGGCAAATATAGGGGTAGCTATGGGCATCACCGGCACGGATGTCGCTAAAGACGCCTCAGACATGGTGCTGACCAATGATAATTTTTCTTCCATTGAAGGTGCTGTAGAAGAAGGGCGAGGGGTTTTTGACAACCTAACCAAGTTTATTGCTTGGACACTTCCCACCAATCTCGGCGAGGGCTTAGTGATATTGGCAGCAGTAATTATCGGCATTCAACTCCCCATTTTACCTGTTCAGTTGCTGTGGATAAATATGACAACGGCTGTGTTTTTGGGCTTAATGTTGGCATTCGAACCCAAAGAACCAGGAATCATGGATCGTCCACCACGCCCGGCAGACCTTCCGATTCTCACGAGGGATCTAATCATGCGTACCATGCTTGTGGGTTTGCTTTTGATGGTGGCTTCCTTTGGGTTATATCTTTATGAAGTGAGGTTGATGGGGTTATCTCCCAGCTATGGCCAAACAGTTGCGACCTCAGTTTTTGTTGTGTTGGAATCCGCTTATCTGCTGAATTGCAGATCGCTGACAACGCCAATGAAGGAAATTGGTTACCTTACCAACGGCTGGATTTATGCCGGAATAGCGGCAATGTTTTCTCTTCAGGCCCTTTTCGTATATAGCCCACTGATGAATACACTCTTCCGCTCGACTCCTTTGACATTAAACACCTGGATTCGGATTTTTGGAGCAGCGGTTGTGCTGTTTATCATTGTATCTATAGAGAAGGGTATTCGCCACCGTATGAACAAAAAACAGAACAAAACGTAATCCCAACATTCCTGATTGCAGAAAACCGTGACAACCCCCAAAAAAAAATATTCTGATTCAACAGCATTCTCTACGGTTTAATATACCTCCACCGCCTACCGCTTGTCTTGGGTTGCTTTAATCAAGCCCAATCCACTACTAAAAAAAATAATACCCAGAACAAATGACACCAAAATCATACGCCAGCCACTTTCTTCATTCAAAAATAAATACGCCCCATAAATAAGTCCTACAATTCACAATAGTGTCAAGAGGGGTCCAAATACTTGCTTCAAATTCATATCAATATGCTTTACCCAAACAAGTCAAAAATACTGCCAATGTCTGCCATGGTTACCAAGGGAAGGCAGGGTCAAGACTTCGGGTTATATTCCCAGCATCGCAGATAGGGTTCCTTCATGATCGCCTCAAAAAAAGAAAATGGGCAAGAAAGGATAGCGCGACCGTCAACGTCTATTCCCACCTATACGCTCCTTTGCCTACCTGTAAAAGGATCGGTTTTATTTTTAGATTAATTCGCCTACATTTAACAGCAACACCTATCCAAGACATCTATGAAAACGTATTACCATACAGAAGATCTTAAAAACTTCGGGAAAATTGGGGAATTCCAACAGCCACTGGCAGCAAAATTTTTTGACTACTACGGAGAGGTATTTAAAGAGGGCGCATTGACAGCAAGGGAAAAATCACTGATCGCTCTAGCTGTTGCCCACGCTGTGCAATGTCCCTATTGCATCGACGCCTATACGGTAGACACAATGGAAAAGGGATGTGATGAGGAACAGATGATGGAAGCGGTGCATGTAGCCGCTGCTATCAGGGCCGGTGCATCATTAGTCCACAGCACACAGATGATGAGTAAGGTAAAAGACCTTTCCATGTGAGTGAAAATTCATGCTATGCGGGCTATAGCGTATGTCCATACATCTTTAACCTGCTACCATACATAGTAATCCAACTCGTTAATGAAATCGCTAAAGGCCCAGAATCACGCGTTGTCAGATCCGCGGTATGAAATCGATGTACTGGAATCCCGATCTAATGATGTTAGTTTTTCACAGAAATTGACGGAATCAAACTTATATCCCCTCAAGCCCCTCCTAATCGATACGCTGCAGATAAACCTTGGGAAAATGTGCAATCAGGTTTGTAAGCACTGCCATGTCGACGCAGGTCCGGACCGGAAGGAAATCATGACCCGCGATACCATGAAGCAATGCCTGTCTGTCATAAAAAGTCACAGCATCAAATCGGTAGACCTTACCGGAGGCGCCCCGGAAATGAATCCCGAGTTCCGTTGGTTTGTGGAGGCGATACGCAGTAGCGATCCGAACATCAATATCATCGTCAGGTGTAACCTTACCATCATTCTCGCTAATCCGAAGTATCACGATTTACCGGAGTTCTTCAAGGACAACCGCATAGAAGTAGTTTCTTCCTTACCGTACTTTTCTGCTGGAAAGACGGACTCCCAGCGTGGAGACGGCGTCTTTGTAAAATCCATCAAAGCCCTTCAGATGCTCAATAAAACTGGCTATGGAGTGGAGCATAGTGGCTTAGTTTTAAATTTGGTATATAATCCTTCCGGCGCCTTTCTACCTGGATCCCAAGCAGGATTAGAAGCCGAGTTCAAAAAGAAACTTAGTGACAACTTCGGTGTCACATTCAATTCATTATTTACGATTACCAACATCCCTATTAGCCGGTTCTTGGAGTATCTTTTACGGAGCGGGAATTACGAGGGATATATGGAAAAGCTGATTGCCTCTTACAATCCTATAGCTGCCGCCAATGTGATGTGTCGCTCCACGATTTCTGTTGGATGGAACGGCTATTTGTATGACTGTGATTTCAATCAAATGCTGGATCTTAAGGTAGAAATACCAAAAAGCCGCCATATTTCCGATTGGGACCAAGAGACTTTGAAAAACCGAACTATTGTTGTAAATCAACATTGCTTTGGTTGTACGGCAGGTTCCGGATCAAGTTGTGGTGGAACGACAGCCTAAACCGAAAACTATTAGGAATTCAACTCAAACGGGGCCCTTACGTCCATGCAGCGGTCGCTAAGTTAGTTCCTTCTGTATATGTTGTCCTTTTAAATAATGAGCGCTAAAAAATCAGCCCCGTCAATGCCGCGTTTGTCTGCACGACCGCTTAAGATAATGGTCTTAATCGCAGTTTTTTTAACCATACCTCTTTTACCTGGTATCTGCCAAGAGCAAAAGGAATTTGATATTACGGTAGCCGGTATTTCAATTGGTGAGATGAGCGCCGTAAAAACTGTCACAAACGGCATCACGATCTATCATGTTAAAAGCAGCGTGCGTTTTTGGTTTTTTGGGTGGATTTCCCTTGACTATTTTATGAACTCAGAATATCACGGAAAGCAGCTGATAAAAGTAGACGGAGCTTATAACACGAACAGGGGGATTTTTGAAACTACTGTTGCATGGAAAGACGATCACTATGAGGTAAATGCGAAAGGGTACAAATTTGAAAACAATAAACCTGTTGACAAACCACTATACCATAGTTCTGCGGTATTTTTCTTTGAAGAGCCTATCGGCGTTACTGAATCCATGGCAGATAACTTCGGGCTCGTATCCCCGATAAGGAAGGTTAGGGACTGTTATGAAGTAGATGTAGCTGGGGACAAGAACAAGTTTTATTATGTTGACGGAATCTTTGACCATGCGGTCATGTACAGTCCGATCAAAAATTACGTAATTAAACGGAAGTAATTTTTAATGAAACTGAGTATTATTATACCTGTTCTGAATGAGGCAAGAAACTTAGTTGAAATGCTCCCCTTTTATCTCAACCACGCGTATAAAAAACACTTTGAGGTGATTGTAGTAGATGGGGGCAGTGAAGATGAATCGTTCCTTATCGCGAAAAACCTTGGTGTACACGTGATGCAATCGACGGAAAAATCGAGAGCCTGTCAAATGAATCTCGGCGTCAAGTACGCATTGGGAGAAACCCTTTACTTTGTACATGCAGATACACGCGTCCTCACTTCTTTTTTTACGGATATTTCAGATGCTCTCGATCGGGGTATTTCAGCGGGTTGTTTTGCCTATTCCTTTGACGATGATCGGTGGCTTCTGAAAGTCAATTCCTGGTTTACGCAATTTAACGGCTTGCTGTCTGGAGGTGGAGATCAGACGCTATTTGTCAAAAGGGAGGTATTTGAGGAAATAGGCGGTTTTGACGAAACCTATTGTATCATGGAGGATTTTGACCTAACGCGAAGGCTAAAGAAATCCCATAACTTTCATGTTATTCCTAAAAAAGTAACCGTATCAGCAAGAAAATATGCGACAAATTCATGGATAAGGGTGCAATTGGTCAACCTCCTTATGGTGATTCTTTTTCATCTTAACGTATCACCCCTCAGGCTAAAGCGTCTTTATTCAAGCTTGCTGGTCCACCCTATTTCCAATTTACCCAAAAATTCCTAGTGAATTCCTTTTCAAATACCGCAAAATATTGCCTCTTTTGAATGTCTGATTTAAGGCCAATTCATTGCAAATGCTTCTATGCCAATCATTGAAAAATCCACATATTCGCTACCTCCACGGCATCTGTTCAACGGCCATTTTGAGACCATTATCCCGAGTATCTTTCGGCAAGTAACGGGGCTTACCTATCAAAGGGAACGGATTACCACACCGGATGATGATTTTTTGGATTTGGATTGGTCTAGGATAGGATCAGATAAACTGTTACTTATATCACATGGGCTTGAAGGAAATTCCGAACGTCACTACGCCAAAGGCCTGGCAAAGCTTTTCAATCAGAACGGCTTTGATGTATTGGCCTGGAACAACCGGAGTTGTAGCGGTGAATTGAACCTACAGCCAATCCTGTATCATCACGGATCGTCTTATGATCTAAAAACGGTCATCGATTACATAGAAAGGATCCATGCCTATCAGTCCTATTTTCTAGCGGGAATAAGCATGGGCGGCGCGCAAACGTTGAAGTACTTGGGTGAAAATGGATCGGATATTTCTCCCAAAATTAAAAAAGCTGCCGTCTACTCTACCCCATGCAACCTTACGGATTCAGCGGCTACGCTCCGACTCAGGCGAAACTCGTTTTACAAAAGGCGGTTTTTGAAAAAGTTAAAGGCAAAAATGTTACTGAAAGGGCAGCAATTTCCAGACCTGATAGATCTGGAGCGTTTAAAATCGGTAAGTGAGTTTGATACTTTCGACACCTACTTCACCGCCAAACTTCATGGCTTCAGAGATGCTGCGGACTTTTACAGCAGCGTCAGCGCGGACAATTGGATGGAGAACATCCAAATCCCCACCTTAATCATCAATGCGGTAAACGATCCGTTATTGATTGACCGTTGCTACCCCACTCGGTTGGCTACGAAACATCCACTAATCTACCTGGAAATGCCGGCACGGGGAGGCCATACTGGATTTACGGTAAGCGGTCAGGAGTTTACCTGGGGAGAGTACAGGTTTTTGGAGTTCCTTAACGATTCGACGCCACCCCGATAGCTTGTTCGCGAAGAATCTACCGACACCATACCCAGGCCATCATACCTATTTTGGGCGTTACGCTTTTGGCATACCATAGGTAGCTTTCCCTTAGTGGGGAATTTTTTTAATGAGTTGGGGAAACGGCTTTAGCATTTCATAATGTAACAACCGGTTCTTTAGAAGTTATTGAACTGAATGAAAATATGTTATGAAAAACCAGCACGTAAAAAGAGAAAGATACTGAAGCTTTCTGGCGGATCTGATGCGGCATTATGATTGTATATCCTCCATACAAGACCAATAACTGTACACATGAATAATAGCCTATATGCAGCGCTTATCGCTACCCTTTTAACGGCAACTTCCTGCTTTAGCGAAAAAGAAACTAATATGGATGAGAACGCAGTAGTGGAATTATACCTAATTGATTCCCCAGCTGATTTTGAAGAAGTATGGGTTGAGGTACTAGGTGTAGAGCTTCTTTCCAAAGGGGCAGATGGGGGAAATGCCGCTGCTTGGATAGCTATTCCCTATGTTGCGGAAGAACAACAGGTCAATCTACTTGAACTCACAGGGGGAAATTCCCTTAAGCTAGGTGAAATGGAACTTCCTGCCGGCGAGATCGCACAACTAAGGCTTAAGCTCGGCGGGAACAACTATCTTGTGAAGGACAATGTAGAAAGTCAGCTTTCCACCACCAGTGCACAGCAAGAAGGCCTTACCGTCAGCGTCGATAGGATCCTTCATGCTGGAGCGTCGCATGATATAGTTATAGACTTTGATGTGGCCAGGTCTTTGGTGCATGGGGCTAATGTCGGCCAATATTTCCTAAGGCCTTTGATCCGCGTATTGGAAGCCAAGTACGCGACCATAGACGGAGTAGCGCTCCCCCAAGACGCCGGACCTGTTGCTGTTAAGGCCGTCACCGGACAAGATACTACTGGCACGTATGTAGATGCTAACGGGTACTTCAAAATCCAAGGGCTGAAGGAAGCAAGTTATATCATCGTTGTTACGCCAAACCGGAGTTTCGCACCGTATATTTCAGAACCGTTAACAACCAAAATGGAAGAAACCACGAGTGTTGGCAGCATAGAATTGGAACGTTTGGAAGAACCAGCGGACTAGGAACATAAAAGCTGGTTTTGCGGGTATAGGGGAAAATGAACGGGTTCTTCGTTTAGTAAAATGCTAGTCAAAACGAAACCGCTCCGGATCTAATTCCCAGAAAGTCTCTTCGCAATCCCACAAGTAAATCTTTCCATTGGCCATAAATGCCATGTTTCGTTCAAACTGACAAGTAAGGTAGCTTGGGTGTGCCAAATTTGTTACACGTCTTAGCTGCAGCGTTTCCATATCCAATACGAAGACTTCACTTCCTACCAAAATAGCCTTACTACCTAGTAGAAACATCTCATCAGCCTTCACGCCTACTGGGCCAACCTCATAATAACGTCTAATTAGATGCCAGGTGTCCGTTGCCGCATTAAATTCAAATAAGGCACTTCCGTCGTCTCCGTATTCTGTGGGAACACCATAGGCAAGATACCTTCCGTTATACCTAAAAGGAACTGTTCGGCCGACTATTCCTCGTTTCGAAACTTTATCAGGCAAGCGGACCCATTGCTCTGTCCTAATGTCAAACTTGTACCGTAGCTGATGATCTTCGCCTGTATCAGGCTCAAATCCGCCTTCCAAGTAAACATTGTTCTCAACCACATGGGCGAATTGAGGCCTCCATTGGTTAAAGGGTAAATCCGGCAGTCTTCTTATTTCCCTTGTCCTTAAATTAAACACAAAAAAGGAGCGGTTGAAGGGGTTGTAGTTTGAAGTATGGCCTCCGCCGATATACCAATTGTCCCCATCTGCTACTGAGAAAGTGTACGCTAAGTTCGTTGCCTCAATTTGCAGGGCACGTACCGTGTTAATTGTTTTATCCTCAACGTCAATTTCAAAAATTTCCTTGTTTCCTAGGGCAAATCCCCTACCTTCAAATGAGACCATATTGCCAGAATACAAAAAGTCCGTCAATCTGAGGGAAGGGATCGTGTTTTTCAGAAAAGGAATGTCAGGATCGGTAAGCTCCAGGCGAACAGCATGTTGCGATAGCTGTTCATTGGTTTTAATATAAAATTCATTGATCCTGGAAAAGTTGAACCCCTGCCGCCAAAGCCTAAGGGTAATACTGTTGCCATCGGAGGATTCATAGTTAAAATCAAACCGTTGTCCGTTGATGATTCCAATATGGTGGCTTGCCAAAGCAGGATTGAAGTTACGGCCTTTGATGGTGAAGTAGTCATCAAATCCTATTTGAATATGTTGATCAGGGTCTATTTCCGTTGGATTATATTCAAAAACTGTTGACCCCAAGTCATATTGTTTGCCTCTAATTTGCAAGGTGACGAAATTCTCCGCGCCAGCAATTGCCGGATTAGGTTTAAATACAATACGTTCTGCATTTGCCGAAAGAATGGTCGTGTTGCTACCATAGATTCGCTCTAGAGGATAAGGTGTTACCGCAATTTTCAAATGAATATCCTTTAGGAATTTTCCGGTAATCTCCAAAGTCCCACCATAATCAATCCGCTGGATTTCCAGGTCATCAAAGGAAGGACTTCGAAACGGTATCTGAATGTTTAGGTCTATCGTTGTATCAACAACCTTGATCGAAATAGGAAAAACATCCTCCGCTGCTCTATCGCTCGAAAAATCATCAAATTCAGGAACAGTGAATTTAAAAAAAGTCTGTTGTACGTCAATAACAGTTGCTTTCTTATGCTGGAAGGTAACTTCATAGTTGGCAATAGTAGTGCTTAGGTTGCTTCCATAGACGGTCAGTGTATCACCGAAGAAAATTGACGCATTGTGGACTAATTTCTCATAGACAAAGCCGGCCGCTCCCTTGCTGGTAAAGCTGTAGGGCGCTGAAAACACATAGCCGCTGGAGGTTTTAAGAAAGGCCACTACAAAATACCTCTTTCCTATCCGCATGGAATGCTCTCCTTTCAGAACAAACTGCTTTCCGGGTTTACCACTTTCCTTTACGACCTCCGCATTATCAAATCTTGGAAGACCGTGTTCGCTGTAGAGAAACCCATACTCCTGGATCTCCTCGCTGCCAAAATCGTAAATAGTAGAAGCGAACTGTGCACCTGAATCGTCGATTTCCTGGATATAAGCCACACTAAACCTCGGGTTTGTTCTGGGCATAAGTTCTACGCTTTCGCAGGCCACGGAAATTACTGCTAATAAGAAAAAAACCTGTCTCATAACCTAAAACCCAGTGTAAAGGAAGCAATTAATTGATTGAATGTTTCCTGTCCCAATCCAAAAGACAAACCGTAGCCATTGTCTGTATATTCCACTTGAAATTCCGAAATAATGCCCCATTTTTGTTTGTATCGGAAATGGGATCCAACCTTTAACGCAGGAGAAAATTGTAAAGGAGAGTACGTATATATGGGCCTTTCGAACAGCTCCACTTCCACAAGTTCCCTTTTGTGCCGAAAATCTATAATGCTTGAAGTAGTTCTGGAACTGTTGAAACGAAAATTGGCACCTGCTCCTACATAGTATTCGCTTTCTGAAGTTCTAAATAGCATATAATTAACATATACGGGTGTTGCCACTGTCGACGTTACAAACTTCTGCGTTGCGGTATAAAGGTGATTGTGGGTGTCCAGTTCTGCTTGGATTTCATTACTAATCCGTGAATACCCTAAGGCTAAGTCAATACTAAACCTCGGCATTCGCCTCATTTGATCTAACTTGAAACCAATGGATACAAATGGTGAAATGACGTTTTCAGTACGGTGCCGAATCTCGCTGGGTTCAGTAGTGGCGAATGACTGAAAGGCCGAAACGCCAATAGCTCCCACCCAAGATGTTCTAAACGCTGGAATATCTTCCACTAGCAACTCAAAGTTGTACTGTCCGCAATCGTGGTAAGCCATGATCACGTTTATAAGAGAAACTTCGGTAAACTGCGTTTTGGCGATTTTTTCTTGCAACTGAAGTCCGCAGGGACCGTAAAGCATATAATGTAAAACCCTTATATATTTTTTTCGCCTGGTCATGACTACATTTCCATTTATTTCCCTGTAGGAAGGCGCGTTGGTAATTTCAAGGAACTCCTTTTCATTTTCGACAAAAAACCGGCTATTATAGGAAAGTAAACTTACCCGTCCCCGTAGTATCAGCTGGAAAAAAACCGGCTCTTTTCTATCTGAGTCAGGCAAAAAACGACTTTGAAATGTTCTTCCATTTGACAACCGGAAACCAAGGATGTCTTTGGGGCCAAATTCTGATTTTGTTCCGGATCTATCGACAAAGGTAATCGAAGTCGTTTTGTTGAAATCAAAGGACCGCACAATAGTTCCTGAAATCCGTGTGCTGTCTTTTTTGATTATGTAATCAAACGCTAGCCCCTGACAAGGTCCTTCAAATGTGATAAACAAAAAGCATCCGACAAGGATTGCGAAACTCGCCGTATAGTTCATAAATATTCAAAAGTCAAGGACATCTAAAAACGTCTTCAAACTTTCCCAGCAAATTATGCTGAAAAATACATCCTTAAGCTCGGAATCGGCTATATCCAATAAAAATATTGACTTCCAACTAGCCAGATACTACTTATGTTTTGTTCTTGAAAACAGGATAGCAATCTTACTCAAAATATTGGTAATTTGAAATGATGAATCATAAATAAATTGTTAAATTTTAACGTTTTCGCTTAGCCGGATAACTTAGAGAAACTCCTGGGAAGTCCCACTTTTGGATCATTCGGGTAAGAGATAAAGAGGATATAAAGGAGTGCAAAAAAGTATATGTTCAGACCCCCCAGTAACACAGGTTCCCGCCTTGTACATAAAGTATACTACTGTTTCGCATTCCAGTAGAAAACGAAGGGTAAAGAAAAAAAGCAGGAACCTGAATGTCCCTGCTTTAGAACGAATAGAAAATATTTAGTAAGTGTTACCCTTTTTTTAATTTCTGACCTGCCACCTTGGTGAACGCATCTGCAAACATCTCCAAATCTTCTAACTTGCCCATACTCACACGGCAATAGTCCTGTCCATGGATTTTCATGCCGCGAACGGATACCTTGTTGGCCATCATCTTTTTACGGTACTCTTCTCCGTCCATAGCTATTGGGAACAATACGAAGTTGGTTTGGGATGGGAAATAATCATAGCCCATCTTGTCCAAAAAGCCGTAGATGAACTTTTTGCTTTCGTTGTTCATTTTTACGGAATAAGTTAAGAATTCTGTATCGGTCAAACTGGCGTTTGCAGCTGCCATAGAAGGCCCAGTCAAGGTATTTCTAGGTCCTTCCTCAGCCAATTTCTTAATTACATCGGGTTGGGCGACACAATAGCCTACACGTAAACCGGCAAATGCGTGGACTTTAGAGAATGTCTTGGCCACAATTACATTCTTCCCCTTACGGATACATTCCACGGCAGTAGATCCTGCTGGATCATCCATATAATCAAGGTAGGCCTCATCCACAAATACAGGCACCTTATCGGCCACCAAATTACAAAATCCGCGGATTTCCGTACCGGTCAGTATTTTTCCAGTAGGGTTATTTGGATTCACCAGGTACACAAGGGAAATATCCTTTGTCACCTTGGATTCCATCATGCCGAGGTTGTGATCCATCTCTTTGTTAAGTGGTACCTTAATCCATTCAGAACCCATTGCTTCAGCTGATCGTACTAAAGAGGTGTAGGTTGGGTCAGCGGAGAGGACTTTTCCTGTACTGCCACCGTAAACACGGGCACTCGCGTGAAGCAATTCGCTTGAACCGGCTCCAAGGAGTATATGGTCTGTTGTTACGCCTTCCAACTTGGCTATGGTTTCCATCAGCTCCACCCTTATCTCACGCGGATATAAAAAGGAGTCATCAATGGCTGCTTTGAGTGCCTTTTTTGCGGAGGCAGCGGGACCAAAGGGGTTTTCATTGGAAGACAAACGAGCATAGTAATCATCTGCGCGCTTTTTACGGACGGAAGACAAAGAATACGGGCTGGTCTCAAGTGGATTTGCCTGCAAACCTGCGGCAAAAAGTCCCGCTGAAGCTGTCATACTGGCCTTCAGCCAGTTTCTTCTACTAAAATTTTTCATAAGTTAATCGATTAGTGGATAAGTGAACGGTTATAACTAAAATTGCCTTTAGAAAAAGGTCTAATTTTGGTCTAATTTACTGATTGTCAGCATCTAATCAAACACATTCAGACTATTTTTTCTAAAGGCAGAAAATTAATTTTAAATTCGCTTGGAAAACGATCCAAGCCCCTTGCTACCTAACGCGAACGTTGTGGTATTGCCTAAAGGCAATGTTCTTGTGCGTACCTGCAAACTCCAAACGTATTTGTCGACCGGAAGTAGGACTTGGTACACCTAGCCCCGACCAAGGCTGCTGAAATACAATTCTTCCGTCGCTGTCTGTCGTTGCACTTCCAACTTCTTCTGTTTGATTGATAAACACTCTAATCTGTAAACCTGAAACAGGTATAGAATCAATCCCAACATTTTGATCTAGGATTCCGGTTTTGTCCAGTTCGTAGAAACGTCCAACTACGGATACAGGTGCAGTGGCATCGAAGGTATTTCCCTGAAGCAACACCAACACCGGTGCAGCCACATTTGGCGTTGCGAGCTCTACACCTTCCACACAGGAGGTAAGGTAAACAACCGAAAAGAAGGCTATAAGGAGAGAAGCTTTGTTTATGTACTTTTTCATAATGTCTTATAATTAATTGGATAGAATAGAACCTCAAAAAACAGATTGCTATAATGATGATCAGTTCATGTGGATTTGTCAAGTCAAGAGATGAACCGGAGATGAATCTCCGGTTCATCTTATTAGATTATTCAGCCCACCATAATTTTGTTCGCATATTGTCCTCACCGCCTAGCAGCTGGATTCCTTGCGTAAGGTTCTCCATGTTGAGGGAATACTCACTCAGCGGATATTCCAGACGCGTCGGCAACACGCCGTTGTTAGAGAATATAGCGGCTGGATTCGGTGCAGGCATCATAGGATAACCTGTTCTTCTGTACTCCGTCCAAGCTTCTACTCCCTGTCCAAATAAAGCGATCCACTTTTGAGTCATCAATTTTTCCTTGTTCAGTGTTCCAAGTTTGGTCACGTAATCATCTGGCATAGCTACATTGTTCTGAGCAAAGGAAGCTTCAATACCTCTTTCGAAATACTCAGCGGCATTTCCAGTAATGTCTCCGTCTAGCGCAGCCTCTGCAAGAATAAACATCAATTCAGAATAGGTCATGAGGATACTTGGAGCCTCAGGATCCAAAAACCTTGATCCGATTGTAGAGGCCACGTAGGTAGCCGCAGCTTCGTCAGTTAATCCATTGGGAAGACCAGCATAGGTGCCATCAGCTAAAGGAAGGGCATAGGCAGAAATCCTAGGATCTTCCAACTCCATCATCTTATCTACGAAAGTCTTGGAAATGTTCCAGTCAGAACGGGTAGAAAACACATCAAACATTTTGTTTCTGCTTCCAATCACGTTGGCATGCTTTAATTCTGCAAAATCGCTGTTACTCGTAAATATAGGATACTGAGTAGGATTTGCTAAAATTTCCTGCATGATGGCCCTTGACTCAGAAGGCTTTTTGGCCGCCTGACGGTTTGCTAATTTTAACCGAAGCGAATTGGCGAACTTTTTCCAGCGAAGAATATCGCCATTAAACATGATATCCCCTGCTATCCTGGGACCCGAAACTGAGAGTTTGTCATTGGCAGCCTTCAAGTCGTTCAGCAAAGCCGCATAAATTGCCTCCATTGAATCATAGGACGGCGAGTTTATTGCCTCTTCCGCTGCTCCTTTCAAGGATTGGGTATAAGGAATCGGTCCATATATATCCACTAGGAAGGAGAATGCAAACGCCTTCATCGTTAACGCAACGCCTTCAAAATTCCTGTTGGGGTATCTTCCTTCTGGAGCGGAAAGTTCCAACATGCTTTCAAAGTTTATGAGCGAATTTCGGTACACGTTGTCCCAAGTTCCAGAGGAAATGGTCACGGGAACTTCATAAGTATCGCCCTCGGAGTTGATGTAGATGTTCCGGGCAATATGCTGCACCCAACACATGGCTGCGTCAATGTTCAACCGCTGATAGCGGGTAGAGTGGCCCCAATATCTATCAACTACCACCTGTATGGCATTGGGAAGCAACAAGCTTGGGGATATGGTCTCCGGATCATTGGGATTGGTATTGATCTCCGCAAATTCATCGGTGCAGGAGCTTGCAAAAAAACCTACGGTAACCAGAAATAGAAAGGGAATTATCTTTTGAATTTTCATATCGATGTTCGTTAGGTGAGGGAGATGATTAAAAGGTCAGGTTAAGGTTGAAACCTATATTCCTAGTGGATGGCTGCTGTCCAGAGGCAAATCCCTGTGCATTTCCACCTTTCATATCCACTTCAGGATCCATATGTGGATGGTTCCTGAACAACATGGCCACATTTCTTCCAACCAAGGAAAGTCTAACACCCTGAATAAACGTCTTGCTTAACAGAGACTGTGGGAACGAATATCCAAAAGTAACTTCTCTAAGTTTGATAAAGGACCCATCAAACATACCTGCCTCATGGAAGTTTCTGGGGTTTGTGGAATTCCAGAACGTAGCCGCAGGAATGATCACATCATTAGGTACATAAGATGGATTTTCAGCGGTTCCGACATTCCTTACACCGGCACCAATAACGCCCTCTTCCCTTCCAATTTCAGTCTCGGCAAGCATGCCTGTCTTCCTTGCCAGACCGGTCCCGACGTCGAAGATATCTCCACCCATGCGGATATCGATCAAGGTTCCGAAAGAGAAGTTTCTATAGGTAAAGTCATTTGAAATACCGCCAATCCAGTCAGGCTGTATGTTACCTATATTAAACGTCCCTGGCTCTAACTGTGGCAACCCGTTGTTGTATACAATCTCTCCCTCAGGCGATCGCAGGTATCTTCTACCGTAGAAGGTTCCATAAGGCTCACCTACCCGCGCTTCGGAAGTCACACTGTTTTGAGAGCCCAACGTATAGTTCTGCAAGCCCTCTGCAAGTTCAACAACCAAGTTTCTGTTTCTTGCAAAGTTAATGGCAACGTCCCAGTTGAACCCGCCTCGATTTTGGAGAATAGACCCGGTTACCATGGCTTCAATTCCTTGGTTGGTTATTTTACCCGCGTTCAGTATCTGGCTCTGATAACCGGAGGCAGTAGAAATAGTTACCGCAAGGATTTGGTTAGTAGTAGCTTGGTGGTAGTACGTCAAGTCCAATCCGATTCGCCCATTTAGAAAACGGAGATCCAACCCAACTTCCTGACCGGTAGTTATTTCCGGCTTCAGGTTTCTATTCGCAATCTGCGGAGCATTGGCAAAGGTAGGTGTAGTGCCTGCCCAAAGTCCCTGAGACATGTATACTTGGCGCAACTGATACGGATCGGCATCGTTACCGACCTGAGCAACCGATCCGCGTAACTTAGCAAAAGAAAGAAAGTTGCTTTGGATATCGAACAAATCCGTGATCACAGCGCTCAAAGCTACCGAAGGGTAGAAAAAGGAGTTGGCATTGACGGGCAGTGTACTAGACCAGTCGTTCCTTCCGGTAATATCCAAGAAAAGGGAGTTGTTATACCCAAATTGAGCCGCTCCAAACACGCTGTTTACAACTTGTTTCTGAATTTCGCTGCTCGGTACCACGGGACTGGCAAAATTACCTAGGTTGTATAGGCCATCAATCGTCAATTCTCGGACATTGACCATATTCATGGAGTAATCATTGGTCCTATTGATAGCACCTGCTTGGGCGTTGATCGAAAACTTGCTTGCAATCGTCTTATTGTAGCTCAGGATAAAATCTGAGTTCGTTTCCTGACTGATCATATTGGTCTGATTGTAAGCCCCCAAGATGCGGACAAAATTCTTGGTTCTCTCGACACTGGTAACGTTTGTACGATTGTCAGACCAAAAATCCGTTCCCGTTCGCACCATTAAGCTTAGGTCATCGGTAAATTTGTAGGTCGCGGCAATGTTTCCAACTAGGCGGTCCTTGACGTTCGCATTGGTATAACGATCCTGTAGAAAGAAGGGATTTGTAAAGTATTCGTGCTGCCAGTTAGCATAGGGATAATCGTCACCCGGACGGAATGTTGCAGCTTGAGTTTCGTAGTACTGTTCCCAGTTTCTTAATTTTTCATAGTCCGTATGTCTATGCGCCCAAATAAAATCTGAACTAGCCGTAAACATTCTGTTATCTGACCCGGACTTTACATACTCAGCGCTTAATGTCACTGATAGCTTATCTGTAAACTTATATCCGGAGTTAAACTTGAAATTGTTTCGGTAAAAATCGTTGTTGTACATGATGCTTGTTTGATCAAGCCTTCCTACGGATAACCTAAAGTTTCCCTTTTCATTAGCACCAGACACGGCTACGTTGTTTTGAACAGATCGGCCTGTTTCCCAGAATTCATTCCAGTTATTTGGCTGTGGCAATAACGGAGCACGCTCAGGGGCTGAGTACCACAAAGGAACCAAACGGCCGTCCATTGGGGCTCCCCAGCTTTCATCCACGCCGGCAGTACCTCTGATTCCATCCGCATCAAAACCATTTCTACCGTCTACATACCATGTTCTGTACCCAGCTCCCCCGCCGTAGGTATTTTGAAAGTTTGGAGAAATCCAAGGCCTGTCAAAGGTAGTGTTGGAATTAATTTCGACACCAATACCCTTCGTTCCAGAACCATCCTTGGTAGTTACCATAATAACACCGTTTGCTGCTCTTGATCCATAAAGTGCAGCTGCAGTAGCTCCCTTAAGTACGTTAATCTCTTTGATGTTGTCAGGGTTGATTTCAGATAAACCACCGCCGTACCTTCTGGAGTCTGTTTGTTCAATCGGCACGCCGTCCACAACGACCAGCGGCTGATTATTACCGGAAACGGAAGAAGAACCCCTGATCACGATATGCGACCCAGATCCGGGCATGGAATTGGAGTTAATCTGCACACCGGCCACTCGTCCGGAAAGGTTGTTAGCGATATTGGCCTGTCGAGCATCAGCAAGTTTACTTCCGTCCACAGACTGTGTGGTGTAGCCAAGTGCTTTCTTTTCCCGCTCCATACCAAATGCCGTTACGACAACCTCAGACAAAGCCTGTGCATCTGGAACCAAGGAAATCGTTATGGAAGATTGATTACCAACGGTGATTTCTTTTTTGTTGTAACCTATAAAGGAAATTTCCAACACATTTTCTTCGGCAGTTAACGTAAGGGAAAATTGACCATCAAGGTCGGTTGCCGCTCCTTTTGTTGTTCCTTTGATAAGAACACTGGCACCTGGAATGGGATCACTGTTTTCGTCCAGTACCGTACCGGCCACTGACCGGCTCTGCGCAAATGCGGGGTTCAATAGGACCGAACCCGCCAGGATCATTAAACTGAGAAAGATACCTTTGATTAACAAAGTCCTTTCACTCCAATGAGTAGATGTTTTCATCATGTTGTTTGTGGTTAAATAAATTGAATAGGTATCACCCGAGGGTAATGGATTTGCTGTCGGTTATCCAGGGTGGATCAGCGGTTATTTGGGCGGGGGATTGTCAAAGGATTTTTGACTTTTCGAAAAGTCAAACGATCATCAACGCAATAAATATAGACCACGAACCTTTAAAAATAAAATCTACCAAAAAATATTTTTAAATCCATCAAAAAATAAAATTTTCGGTAAAACTTATTTAAATTATATTTTTATAGTTTTATTTATATTTATATTAATTAAAAATTTTTTTAAACATATTTAATAGTATTTATTTTTTATTTATTCCTTTATCAATTTTCTGAAAATAAATTTACTTTCCGATCTAAATGATTCTTAGTTATACCATTTATATTAGGTTTTTTGATTTTTGCTAAGCTAATACGTAGGATAGAAATCTATCGATTTAAAAAAAACACGATTTTTTTAAATCATGGTTAATTTTTAAACCACTGAGTTTATTAATTTATCAATTCAGAATTTTATTTCGTTTTAGTACATATTGATCGATTACTTGGAGGACAAGCCGCTCTTGTGGCCTTACATTCCGAATTTTTCACTACTAGTATTTGGGCAACACATCAGGTTAAATAGCATGTAGCCATCTTCCGCTCGCAACGGGGAGATTTAGCCACAACTGCAGTTCTTTCAGGTATTCCCTTTGATTTTGCAGGTATGTCGGTGAAAAAAATGGGGATTGGCCTAAGTTTTGATCCTCTAAGAACCAAAAATTAACATGGGCATATTTCGTTGGTTATCCTTTCCGTTTCGCTATACGTTTTCCAAATTCAAACGGAAAATCGGCAAACTGGACCTAGTCCGCCTGGAGCTCTTTCTTGCCTTTGGCAATCAGCGGGAAGTGTTTATCAAAGGGAGGGTTATTGAGGCGTACAAACAAAGTAGGCCTTCGGATAAGAATAACCCCTTGCAGAACATATTGGCCTCCATCAGAAGGTACGCCGGAAGCAGTATTCCTGATGCGCGAGTCAAATTGGCTTACCACGGCAAGGAATTTATCCTTGTAAGCAATGAGGAGGGATTGTTTGAAAAGCGGCTTGTCGCAGACGCCCCTGAACAGGGAAAAAATGATGAGGCAACGCTGACTTTGCTGGAAGACGAAGGGATCAAAGCCGAAGTAAAAACCATCAAGGTCGCCCTTACTAGGATAACCGAAGAACATCCCCTTGGGGTCATTTCCGATATTGACGATACCGTGATTATCTCCCACGCCACGTCCATCGGCAAAAAACTTTGGCTTTCAATATCTAAAAATGCCTATACGCGTCGCCCCTTTCCCGGAGTGAGCGATTTTTACGCGCAATTGACACACCAAGGAAAGTATCCTGTCTTTTACGTATCAAGCAGCGACTGGAATCTATTTGACCTGATTCAAGACTTTTTAGACTACCGAAAAATTCCTGCTGGACCACTCCTACTAAAAGATCCCCACGTCAACCTCAGGAATATCTGGAAATCGGGTGGCGGGAACCATGACCATAAGCTTGAGAAAATCTCCTTATTAATGTCGCTATTCCCAACACTCAACTTCATCCTGATAGGTGACAGTGGGCAACATGACCCCGAACTCTACACCGAAGTGATTGAGAAATTCCCC
>WGNT01000164.1 GCA_016124425.1 Cytophagales bacterium | reverse complement strand
TCATGAAACGAGGCGTCTTTCTTGTGATTTTCATTGGATGTGTAAGGGTCGCCTTTGCACAGGACCTCCAATATTCGCAGTTCTATGCGGCGCCTTTATACCTTAATCCGGCCTTGACCGGCATGACTGAACTGACCCGGCTAGGAGTGAACTATAGAAAACAATGGCCTGGACTGAACTATGACTTCCAAGGATATAGCGCGTTTCTAGACCATTACAGCTATGATTTGAAAAGCGGATTTGGGGTTTCGCTAAACGCTTTTGAAGAGGCGAACTTGGGCCTTAAGTTGATGGATTTGTCTGGATATTACTCCTATCGGCTAGTGCTTTCCGAATTGCATTCCCTACGGTTTGGCGCCCAAGCTGGTGTGGGAAGGAGGAGTTCTGCCATGGATCAGCTGCTACTAGGAGACCAAATTGATGTGTTTTCCAAAACTGTCGCTCCAGTAACCTTGGAGGACTTGCCGCCATTTGAACCTTATAGTTTCATCGATCTGGGTTTCGGGACGATGTTTACCGGAGACAATTACTGGGTGGGGGCAAGTGCCTATCACGTCAACCGTCCAAACTTAAGTTTTTTTAGCGGAGCTCTAGGAAACCGTTTACAGGTCAAATGGAATGCCCATGCCGGTCTCCAACTTCCGCTTCGGTCCGGTCTTTCCGTATACGAAGGAGACGGCGAAAACATGTTTTTTCTCGCGGCTAACTATAAACAGCAGGGGCCTTTCCGGCAGCTCGACCTCTCGGCGCAACTCCTCTATAATTCGCTCGTCATGGGCATTGGCTTCAGAGGTATCCCTTCCGTTGCTGAACTGCCAAACCGCGATTCCTTCATCGCGTTGGTAGGAGTGAATCTTGAAAATGGCCTGCTGATTGGCTATAGTTTCGACTATATGATATCAAAACTCGGAATGGAAACGCACGGCGCCCATGAAGTGTCCATTAGGTATCAGTTTCTCAAAGGATTACCCCAAGATAGGGGAAAGAGGAGCAGAATACTCAAATGTTTTCGCTATATGATGTAGGCGAATTTGTGGCTGGAAGACCGGTTATTCCTTTCCTTTTGAGTAAAAGCTGAAAATGGTATGGTTTACTTTTTTACTATGCTCTTATCAAGTAACGGGGTCTGCCGGACAAAAAGCGATAAAGTGTCCCAGTATACGCTGGATTTACCAGTACATAGAGCAGCCTCTGATGGATGCCCTTCCCTACTAATAAAAAAACCGGAACATCTACATGTCCCGGTTAACGTTTACCTCTTCATCGCCAATAGGTTACTTGGCCGGAGTAATTACAATTTTTCGAAACTCTATAGGCCCATGATCGCCCTGAAGCATGATTGGACCGGCTTCTCCTTCGTTGCTGTCAAGCGCACCACCTGTAATGCCAGGAATAATTTGATCACAAATGATGGTTTTTCCATTTCCGACTACGGTCACTCTCCGGCCAATCAGCGTGACTTCATAATTTTGCCACACACCTGGCCCCTCGGCAACCATTTCATTTGGAGTCAAAAACCCATAAATTCCGCCATAATACACGCTTGATGGATCAGTCCCTTTGTTGTCTTCTATCTGTAATTCATACCTTCCCCTTAAGTAAATCCCACTATTGCTTCCTTCTGGATACCGGAATTCAGCGTATAACTTGAAATCGTCAAACTTCTGTTCGGAAATAAGATTCGCTCCAGATTCGTCACTTGTTAATATGCCGTCTTCAACCTTCCACTGGTTTTCAGCTTTGTCCGCTTTCCAGCCATTGAGGTTTTTTCCATTGAAGATCTCAATAGGAGCTCCCCAACTGGGAGCAGTCTTTCGGACCAAAGAAGGCGCCTTTTCTCCCACAAAGGGGTGTTTTTTCCCAGAACTGGTAGTAATCGTACCGCTAAGTTTTCCATTGGACAGTGATGCATTAAGTTTGGTGTCCTTTTTTCCTTGATCCCATTGCGGTGGGATACTGAAAGAGACATTTCCGTCCTTGTAGTTCACACGGGAGACCGGACGCGCGCTACCATGATCCTCTACAAAATAACCTACCAAAGTGCTGTATCCGGAAAGTTTGACCTCCATCCATGAGGGCAACTTTTTGCCGTCAACATCAACAGTAAGGTTCCATCTGCCGATAATATCCGATTGGTCGTCTTGGGCCAATAAGGCAGTTGTATAGAGCATACCCACTATTAAAAGGGTGATCTGAAATAGCGTTTTGCTACTTTTTAGTACTGAACAGGTATAGAAGGAAGTCAATTTCATAGATGACGTATTAATGGTATGAATAGAGCGCTAAAGTAAGTCATATTTATTTTTTATAACAGGAATCTTGCAATTCTTTCCTAGACCAAGATGCTACCTGCAGAACGCGAAACGTGTTTCAAAAGGCTATTGTTGGTTTGATGCCGCCTAGAATGCGGCACTGTTTATGAACGAACAACTGGCTGCCTAACGCAATCAAATAAAAATCTTTCGTCGGGCATTTTTTTCAACAATTTCATTCAAACGAGGCAACGAATTGAGGAAATTTTGCGTCATCACAAAAAATGGAGGACGATTTTCATCAAGCTTCAATTTGAATTACCCATAAACAAGCAATCTAATCAAACCTAACATTTAATGCCTGATAAACCATTGGTAAGTATCATTGTTCCCTGCTACAACCAAGCCCCTTGTATCAGTGAGACCATCGCTTCGATTTTGCGAAGCACCTATCAGGACCTAGAAATCATAGTAGTAGATGATGGATCAACAGACGCTTCTGCGGAAGTGGTAAAAGACTGGGCAGTAAAAGATTCACGCATCCAATACGTTTATCAAGCCAATCAGGGTCCATCGGTAGCAAGAAACCATGCAATACGAATAGCTGCCGGAAAATACATCCTTCCTGTAGACGGCGACGATTTGATTTCCCCCGATTATATCTTGAAAGCGGTTGAAGTGATGGAACGGCAGCCCGAAGTTAAAGTAGTCTACTGTCATGCCGAGAAGTTTGGTGCCGAAAAAAAACCCTGGAAATTACCTCCATTTAGCAGGCCTGCTTTGGCTGCCGGTAACATGATTTTTGTAACAGCGATGTTCCGTAGAACGGACTGGGAAAAAGTTGGCGGTTTTGCCGAGCAAATGACCTGGGGCTTTGAAGATTGGGAATTTTGGATTGCGATGTTAAAAGATGAAGGGGAAGTGGTGCGCCTTCCCTTTGTTGGATTTTATTACCGCATTCAAAAGAAATCACGCCGCAAATCTGTAGACAGTAAAGGTCGCCAAATGACCTATGCCTTCATCACTACAAAACATAAAGAATTTATTTATCAACACTTGAAAGGGCCGATTCGAAAGAGCAAAACCTGGTCAAAACCCATAAATACGGTGTATAGGCTATTGGGGATACCGATTAGGGACAGCCTTGAGGCAAAGAAATGAGTTTTTTTGGTTGTTTACCTGAAGATTCAGGAATGCTGCCTAAGGTAGGAAGAAGCTGTGTTGTTGGCTATCGGGAATTTTGCTTCTTATCTGACTACCCCAATTGGTCTTTTGCCTCTTACGCAGGAAGGTCTGTTTCAACCCGCTACCCGTTGGGCAGCTCACTCAAAAATGAATGGTACCCGTTGGTATTATGTTTTAGTACCAATTGGGCTTATTGACTTAGTAATTCATATTTTATCCCGGCCTTTAAAGAATTTGTTCAGGTAATAGGAGATTGGGTTGGTGTATTTTAGCATTTTCCATGGTCGACTTCCATGCGGCCTGTGGGTAACGGTCACGCTGGTCAACACGAAATTTTTGAATCCAAGTTCAAGAGACTTTTTCGAGATGTGGGTGTCGAACCAATCTTTTGAGGCATCCAGGTTTGTAAAGCTATAGGCCTCCAAAAAATCGAGCGTAAGCAGGGTACAGCAAAAACTCAGACTTCGCTTAGTGGAGATTACTTGACGTTTCTCCTGTTTAAACTTAAGGTAAGGAAAATTAACCTTTCCTTCTTCGTCTACGGTAATGGCTCCGACCATTCCAACTTGCTTATGCGATCGGCTAAACTCCAGTAAAGTGCTAATTGTATCGGGCTTTACGGTGACATCTGACTCTACGATCAATAAAGGCAATTTCGCTGCAATAGCCGCTTTTTGGGCATGTTGTAGTACTGTTTTGTAATTTGGGGAAGGCGTGTTGGTGAGGTCTTTAAGGTGAAAAAGCCTGAATTCCAGCCGGTCCGAGGCTTTTTTCAGCGCTTCTTCAGTCTCTTTGGAGCTGTAATCGTTATACATCCAATAATCAATATGCAGTCTTTGCCGAGAAGTAGCGATTGCTTCTGCTGTTTGAAGGGTTGCCTCAAGGGCATCTTTGACTGGAGTGATTACAAGTACCGACATAGGAAATAAACGTAATCGGCGGGACTCATGGAAAAGGCCCGCCGATTACGGAAAGAAAGGTATTTACTTTAATTTAGCAGTTGCGTCTTTGATCTTTCTCAAAGCAGCTTTCAGTTCCTCGTCAGAGGCTGCGTAGGAGAGGCGGATGCAATTAGGCGCTCCAAAGGCCGCACCCGTGACGAGTGATACATGGGCTTCTTTGAGAATATACAAACAAAAGTCGTCCGCGTCTTTTATCACCATTTCCCCATCTGATTTGCCAAAGAAGGCAGTCACATCCGGAAAAAAGTAGAACGCGCCTTCCGGAACGTGGGTTTTAATCCCCGGAATTTCCCGCAATAATTCCAACACCAAGTCCCTTCTCCTTAAGTAAGCTGCTTCCATTTCCTTTGAGGGGTTTTGATCCCCGGTAATTCCCGCTAATGCGGCCCGCTGCGCAATGCCTGTTCCCCCAGAGGTAAACTGTCCCTGAAGTTTTTCGCAGGCTTTAGCAATTTCCAGAGGCGCACACATGTAGCCTACCCGCCATCCGGTCATGGCATATCCTTTTGAGAAGCCGTTTACCGTGATTGTGCGTTCAAACATCCCAGGAAAGGAGGCAATGCTTGCATGCTGTCCCGTAAAATTGATCAATTCATAGATTTCATCTGCAATGACAACGAGATCCTGCTTTTTCTTAACTACTTCGGCGATCGCTTCAAGCTCTTCTTTGCTGAAAACAGATCCGGTAGGATTGCAGGGGGAGGAATAGATAACGGCTTTTGTTTTATCGGTTATCGCTGCTTCAAGTTGGTCGGCGGTAGCTTTAAAGTTGTTTTCCAAGGTACCTTCGATCAACACGGGAACACCCCCGGCCAATTTGATAATCTCTGAATACGAGACCCAATAGGGAGAGAAAATGACAACTTCATCTCCCTCGTTGATAAGGCACATGAAAATATTTGCGATAGAATGTTTAGCGCCAGTAGATACAACGATATGTGCCGCTTCGGCTTGAGTGATACCATTTTCATCTCGAAGTTTTTTGGCGATAGCCTCCCTCAAATCCTGATAGCCAGCCACCGGAGGATAAGAAAAATACTTTCCTTCATCTATGGCGTTTTTCGCCGCTTCCTGAATATGCAACGGCGTCTTGAAATCCGGCTCACCTAAGCTAAGGCTAATGATGTCTATCCCTTGACTTTTAAGTTCGCGGGCTTTTTTTGCCATAGCCAGCGTCGCTGACTCTTCCATGGCAATGATACGATCGGATAAAATAGAACTCATGAATAATGGTTATTATGTACGTTTTGGTCTGCTTTAGACCTCAAATCAGGTATTTTTGTAAGAAAAAGAATTAAATTTAAGCAGTCATTGTTTTATTTCCGGCCAAAAATAAGGATAATGCCTATGAATTCTAAAGATTTGCAAAAAATAGATGCGATATATTTGAAGTGTAAAATAAGCCGGTAATCCCACCGTTTTTAGTATGATGCGTAGTAGGTTCCTTTTCTTTTTATGTATTCTTTCATTCCTTGGCGGCATTGTGTATGGCCAAGACAGTCCTATATCAGATCCCGACTCTACCGGGGTGGTCAAAGACCGCCTGCTGCCGACTAGTACACCAATCTTAATGTTTACTGACGCTACCGAAGAAGTTAAGGAAAAAAAGAAGAAGAAAAAAAAGAAAGCTAAAAAGAACATTTATTTCGGAGAGAGGACTAAAAGAAACATGATAAGGTCGAGTTTTCGGGATCAAGTGACTGTGCAGCTCTTCAATACAACCCCGAAGAATAAAAATGTGGATAGTTATATCAGGGATATTTATTGGTATGAGCCAAGTACTAAATCTATAAAAAAGGGAGACTTCAATCCCGCTTCCGGTGTTTTGCTGCATGGTCCCTACGAAAAGCGAATCAATGAGAATGTCATTGAAACTGGCATGTACTTTTTCGGTACCAAGCACGGACGGTGGATGACCTATGACGGCAAAAACATCCTTCTTAATAAATCACACTACTCAGAGGGCTGGCCCAAAGAATCACGTGTCACCTATTATAATAGGGAACAGCGAAAAATAGAAAAGCTGACACCTATCGAATATGACCTGGAAGAGGGGAATTTCTACCATTTCTATCCTGATGGACAGGTAGCTGTTATAGGTGAATATCGATTTGGGGAACGGGTAGGCCTGTGGACCGAATATTGGAACACGAGTGACGACAAGGTCATTCGAAAACGGGAAATTCAATATCAGCCGCAGCCTTTCTCAAAAAATTTTCGTCCATTCATCCGGGCGGAATGGGATAAGCAGGGAAATCTTATTTATAAAAACGACGGCTAATAGAAGGTCAGTAAAAGGCATCCTCAAAATGCTTGAAGGCGACATTGCCGTGCCTATCCTTATAGACACCGACAATATCAAAACGGATGTCGCGGTGCCAGTCAATCTCGTGGATATAGTTGTCCGCGGCCCGGATGATAAGCTGACGTTTCTTATAGTCAACAAACTCTTCGGCATAACCAAATCCTGTACCGCTCCTAAACTTTACCTCTACAAAGACCAGGATGCCTTTGTTCGTCATGATGAGGTCGATTTCCGCGTGTTTATACCGATAGTTCGCTTCCTGAAAAACATAGCCTTTGCTTTCCAGCCAAGCTAACGCTAGCTGTTCCGATTCCTTTCCGACATCATTATTAGCCGCCATCAAATAAATCTTTTATCAGTATACTACCTTATTGCGCCTATTGTACCATTCACCCCAGTTTGCTAAGAACTTCCGATATCATTATGGTGTTCTTTTCCCGGGGTTAACTTATAAGCTGTGAACCAAATTAAAAATAAATCCGTGAAATTCATTGATCTGGGGAAAAAAGATTATCAGGAAACATGGGATTTTCAGGAGAGACTTTTTGGTGAAACAGTAGCCAAAAAGATAGGCAACAGGGCTTTGCCAACATCGGAACAAGTACCAACGGACAATTATCTAATATTTGTGGAGCACCCTCATGTGTATACGCTAGGAAAAAGCGGCGATCCCTCCCACTTACTGCTGGACAATGCCGGACTGCTCGAGAAAGGAGCTAAGTATTATCGGATTAACCGTGGTGGAGACATCACCTACCATGGCCCCGGCCAGTTGGTAGGATATCCCATTTTGGACTTGGACAACTTTTTTACGGATATACACCTGTATTTGCGTCAGCTAGAAGAAGCAGTAATTCGAACGCTGGCCGATTACGGAGTGTCCGCTGGAAGAATTCCCGGTCTGACAGGAGTGTGGCTTGACCATGATACATTGGTTAATCCAAGAAAAATCTGCGCCTTGGGCGTTAAATCCAGTAGATGGGTCACGATGCATGGTTTCGCTTTTAACGTGAATGTCGACGTGGATTATTTTTCAAACATTATCCCTTGCGGCATACCAGATAAGGCCGTAACGTCGCTTCATTTGGAAATAGGGCACCTGGTAAACATGGAGGATGTAAAGGAAAAGATGAAGTTACATCTACAGGATTTATTTGAAATGCAACTACAGAATAGTACGGTATTGTTATGAGTTTGAAAAGTACGGCTCCACAACTTATGAAATAATGAAAAAAGATATTTCATTTCATCCCGCTACGGGTGTTCATCTTGCAGTTGCCAAAAACGAAGCCGCCGGAGAGGAGGGTTGGTCCGTTTACCTTATCAACAGAAACTTGATATCACTCACGACAGTGATGGTTACGTCCAAGGGCTATGGTGAAATTGGCGGCGAAATGAAAAAAACCTCCGTATTACGCCATGTTATCGAAAAACTGGAAGCTCAATCTATAGCCCAGGTGGAACCCGTTTCCCCTGCATTGTTTCAACTTACCAATGAATTCTGGGTCAGTTACTATATACTAGATCAAATTTTCGACAAAAAATTTATATTTTTACCAAATAGTATTTCTGACAGTACTGCTGTATATATTCCTGAATTGGCTTTAAAAGGAGTTCTAATCTCTAAATGACACATGGCAGATTTTTTGCAAGAATTAAGCGACATCCTGTTTTTGGATATCGAAACGGCTTCTGCGTTTCCTTCCATACAGGATAGTTCCCCGCGCATCCAGGAAGAATGGGAACGGAAGGCAAAACAACTCACAGCAAGTGAGCCTGTTGCTGCAAGCGACCTCTATTTTCAGAAGGCAGGAATATATGCGGAATTTGGTAAAGTAATATGTATAGGGGTTGGGTTTTTTATGTACTCGAAAACAGAGGGAAATTTAGTATACCGTACGAAAACGTTTGCCGAACCGGAAGAACATGATACGTTGCTGCAATTCAGGGAGTTGTTGGAAAGAAAAAGTTGGACCTTATGTGGGCATAATGGCAAGGAGTTTGATTTTCCTTATTTGTGCCGAAGAATGCTAATCAACAGGATCCCACTACCGGATGTGTTGCAGCTTGCCGGAAAAAAACCTTGGGAAATCCGGCACTTGGATACCATGGAGATGTGGAAATTTGGGGATTATAAGCACTATACGCGACTGGAGTTACTTGCCGCGGTGTTCGATATTCCCAGTTCCAAGGACGGAATTGACGGCAGTATGGTCAACCAGGTATATTACCAAAATGGGGATTTGGAAGCCATCCGAAAATATTGCCTCAGGGATGTAGAAGTGACCGCCCGGGTGTATCTATGTTATCAAGGTCTCCCGGCAAATTTGGAAATGACGGTTATCAATCTGGATGAAGAAAACAAAGATAATCCGGATTAAATCCCGCATAGCGGGAGATAATCTTTAACTTTATGGCTTGAAACTACTTTTATGGGAAGAAAATCAGGAAGAAATCGGGAAAAGAAGAAAAAAGACGGAGATAAAGGATCACCTACTTCCCAGTTAAAACGTACGGTCCTGAATTTTTTAGAAGACCATTTTGGAGAGGAATTTTCAGACAAAAACCTTATAAAAAAACTACAGATCAAAGAATCGGCCGCAAAAAGCAGCTTGGTTGATGTATTGGCTGACTTGGTGCGATCGGGAAAGGTGTCCAAAAATTCACGTAACGAGTTCAGTTCAGCAAGTGATCCGGAATTTTTGGAAGGAGAAGTCGATTATGTAAATGCGCGCTTTGCCTTTGTCATTCCGAAAAACCAAGTAAAGTCTGATAATGATATCCTTGTAAAGGAATCCGATATGAAAAACGCTTTGGACGGCGATAAGGTACGGGTCATGGTGTTCCCAAATAGGGGTCGAAATGGCAGAAGGGAAGGAAAGGTGTTGGAAATAGTGGAGCGCGCAAGGGAAGAGTTTGTAGGCCGGGTAGAGATCTCCCCTAGATTCGCCTTTGTGGTGCCGGATTTCAAAAAGATGCACCATGATATCTTTATCAAAAAGCCGGATCTACTCGATGCCCAACACAATCAGAAAGTAGTAGTAAAGCTATCTGAGTGGAAAGAAGGTGATAAGAACCCGACCGGCAAGATTGTACGGATTTTAGGTACTGCGGGAGATCATGAAGTGGAGATTCATTCTATTATGGCTGAGTTCGGCCTGCCCTTCGAATACCCTGAAGAGGTCGTTCAAGAGGCGGAAAGCATTTCAGAGACCATTCGCCAAGAAGAATTGGACAACAGAAGAGACTTTCGAAACATCCCAACCTTTACCATTGATCCAGCTGATGCGAAGGATTTTGACGATGCAATATCCTACCGCAAACTGGAAAACGGTAATTTTGAAATCGGAGTCCACATCGCGGATGTAACCCACTACGTGAAGCCCGGGTCTATGTTGGAGAAAGAGGCGTATCATAGGGCCACTTCGGTGTATTTGGTGGATCGGACAATTCCCATGTTGCCCGAACGCCTTAGTAACGGACTGTGTTCGTTAAGGCCCAATGAAGATAAACTGACGTTTTCCTGTGTCTTTGAAATGAATGAGGATGCTTCCGTCCTGAATCACTGGATCGGGCGGACGGTTATCCACTCAGATCGAAGGTTTGCCTATGAGGAGGGCCAAGAGAATATAGACCGGCAATCCGGGGATTTTTTTGAAGAATTGACCCATCTAAACGGACTGGCAAAACGCCTGAGGGAGGCTCGATTTAAAAAAGGTGCCATCAATTTTGAAACAGTAGAAGTAAAGTTTCAGTTGGATGAAAAAGGCACGCCCTTGGGACTCATCATCAAAGAGCGTAAAGATATTCATAAATTAATCGAAGAATTTATGTTGTTGGCTAACCGGACCGTGGCCGAATTTGTTTTTAATAAGAACAAAGGAAAGAGTACCTTTGTCTATAGGACGCACGATTACCCAGATTTGGACCGGCTGACTACCTTTGCGGGATTTGCCAGAAAGTTCGGACATGAAATAACTGTCACAGACGAAACGAAGGTCTCCAATACCTTGAATAAGTTAATGGATGATATTCAAGGCAAGCCAGAGCAAAACGTTTTGGAACAGCTGGCAATACGCAGTATGGCAAAAGCCATCTATACGACTGAACCGAAGATTCATTTTGGGCTAGCTTTCAAGCATTACACCCATTTCACTTCTCCGATCCGCCGTTATCCGGATATGATGGTACACCGCTTGTTACAAGTGTATCTAGATGGTGGAAAATCACCAGAAACCCTGCCATGGGAAGAGAAATGTGTCCACTCTTCTGAGCGTGAAAAGAGGGCTTCGGACGCAGAAAGAGCTTCTATCAAATACAAGCAAGTGGAATATATGAAACTTGCCGAAGAAAAAGACTACGATGGGATCGTTACAGGTGTCACCGAGTGGGGGGTTTACGTCGAAATCACCGAAACGAAATGTGAGGGGATGGTTCGCTTGCAGGATATTAAAGATGATTATTATGATTTCGACGAGCGGAATCTACGGCTTATAGGCTCTAAAAACAAGCGTATTATCACGTTGGGGGATAAGGTTAGTGTCCGTGTCACCCGCACCGATATTGATAGAAGAACCATTGATCTGGAATTTGCGACAAATGAATGAACCACTTGACCTGAGGGTCATCCAACAGGACTTAGAAACCCACATCCAACAGCTTACCTACGGGCAACATCCGAATGAATTATATGCGCCAATCACCTACCTGATGGCTTTGGGTGGAAAGCGGATCCGACCGCTACTGACGCTTTTATCCTATTCGCTGTACCGTCCCGACTACCGCACCATACTCACACCTGCTTGTGCTGTAGAAGTCTTCCACAACTTTACACTGATGCATGACGATATCATGGATCAGGCGCCGCTACGAAGAGGCAACCCCACCGTTCATGAAAAATGGAACGCAAACACCGCCATTTTATCCG
>WGNT01000178.1 GCA_016124425.1 Cytophagales bacterium | reverse complement strand
TGGGCATGTACGTCTGTGGGCCAACGGTCTATGGCGACGCCCACCTTGGCCATGCCCGTGCTGCTGTGACATTTGATGTGGTGTTCCGCTATCTTTCGTTTCTCGGTTACAAGGTCAGGTACGTTCGGAATATTACGGATGTGGGTCATTTGGAGGCCGATTCCGATGACGGAGAGGACAAGATAGCCAAAAAAGCAAAGCTCGATCAACTTGAGCCCATGGAGGTGGCACAATTTTTTGCAGATTCCTACCATCGGGACATGCAGATCCTAAACACGCTAAAGCCAAGCATAGAGCCGCGCGCCACCGGTCATATTCCGGAGCAAATAAAACTCGTCGCCGATATTTTGGAACAAGGACTAGCCTATGTGACTAACGGCAGTGTCTATTTCGATGTGTTAAAATATAATGAAAAAACAAAATATGGCCGGCTATCTGGCCGTGTGATTGAAGAACTGTTAAGCGGTAGCCGTGAATTGGACGGACAGTCAGAAAAGCGAAACCCACTCGATTTTGCGCTTTGGAAAAAAGCATCTCCGGAGCACCTTATGAAATGGGATTCTCCCTGGAGTATAGGATTTCCCGGTTGGCATCTCGAGTGTACGGCTATGAGTAGTAAGTACCTAGGGCATCACTTCGACATACACGGGGGCGGAATGGACCTTATGTTTCCACATCACGAGTGTGAAATCGCACAGGGAAACGCCTGCAACCACCTCGATCCCGCTAAGTACTGGATGCATAACAACATGATCACTATCAACGGACAGAAGATGGGGAAATCCTTAGGGAATTTCATCACGTTGCAGCAGCTGTTTAATGGAGACCATAACGTGCTTGAGCAGGCCTATAGCCCCATGACTATTAGATACTTTATACTCACAGCTCATTACAGGTCTACCTTGGACTTTTCTAATCAGGCCTTACAAGCGGCCCAGAAAGGCTACAAAAAGCTGATCAATGGGCTCCGGATTGCCAGGAAAATTAGCTATGTAGATGATCCGAACTTCCCCTTTGATGCCGGCCAAGTCGAGCAGGTACAAAAGAGCCTTGGCGCCGCTATGGATGCCATGGATGACGACTTTAACACCGCACAGGCAATCGGGCATTTGTTCAACATATTAAAAAAAATAAATAGCATTTATACCGGGCAATTAGGCGCCTCATCTTTTGGAAGGGAAGTTTTCGACACCATGATTCAAACCTTTGACCGATTCATCACCGAATTGTTAGGGTTGGTAGAGGAAAAATTAACCGAACAAGAGCCACTTCTCAACGTTCTTCTACAGGTATACCAAGAAGCAAAACTCGCTCGTAATTATGCCAAAGTGGATGTAATTCGGGCAGAATTGAAGCAACTCGGGATTATTGTGAAAGACATGAAAAACAAAATTGATTGGGCATATGAAGAGTAGGTATTGGATTCTTGGTCTACTGCTACTGTTGGGAGCTGCGTGTGGCCGCTCCAATAACGAAGAGGAGACGGCTGTTCCCGAAGAAGTCAGCTACAACGCATTTCCGGCTTTTTCAGCCGATTCTGCCTATAGCTATATTCAAAAACAAGTCAGTTTCGGACCTAGGGTTCCCAATACTGCCGGACATGCTGCCGCATTAGCGTGGTTTATAGAAAAATTCGCTTCCTATGGCCTAGATGTTCAAACACAAGAATTTACTGCAAAAACGCACGATGGCCTTACCTGGAAACTAACCAATGTCATTGCTTCACACAACCCATCAGCTAGCAAACGGATCCTATTAGGCGCACATTGGGACACCCGACGCGTGGCTGACAAGGACACCGAGCGGATCAACGAGCCAATTCAAGGAGCAAATGACGGTGGAAGCGGTGTAGGCGTTCTACTAGAGATCGCCCGCGTGATCAGTACCGCCGATTTGCCGCTGAATGTAGGGGTAGACATTATCCTCTTTGATGGAGAGGATGACGGCGAACCAGAACATGCCCGCCGAAATAATTCCTCGCAGATATGGTGGTGCCTAGGATCGCAACATTGGTCGAATAATCCCCATAAGGCAGGTTATGGGGCGTATTTTGGTATTTTGGTTGATATGGTTGGTGGCAAGAGCGCACGCTTCTACAAAGAGGGCTACTCCGTGCAATATGCCAAAAATTTGGTAGATAGGGTGTGGCGCTATGGCCATCACTTGGGCCACAGCGATTTCTTTATCATGCGGCAGACAGAAGCCATCACAGACGACCATCTTTTTGTAAACAAAGACGCCAATATCCCCATGATCAATATCATAGAATACAGCCCCGATTATGGTTTCGGTCACTATCACCATACGCATATGGACAACATGGACCTTATTGACCGAAAAACCTTACAGGTGGTTGGTGAGACGGTCTTGTTTACCCTGTATCAGGAATAGGTAGTTACCCACTAGATTATTTCTGGTTGCTATGCTTTTTTGTCGCAGCCAATCAAAACTGATCTCTCCTGTAAGCGCTGCAAGCCAACTTAACGTACCGATATGTCTTCAACGATTGTAGATCAAATCAAAAAGCAGTTTTCACTCCGCTATGGATCAGAGTCCTTATTAGTACGTTCTCCCGGAAGGATAAACCTGATTGGTGAGCATACGGATTATAATCAGGGGTTCGTTCTACCCGCGGCAATTGATAAGGCCATCTATTTGGGGTTTGCGGAAAACGGCACAACAAGCTGTCGTGTTTTTTCCTTAGACTATCTAGAGGAAGGAAGCTTTTTGTTGGAAGATGTACAGCCGGGTGGTGGTTGGTTGACCTTTATCAAAGGTGTTGTTGCTCAGTTGATGCACGACGGTCATTCCTTACATGGATTTGATTGTGTGTTTGGCGGGGATATTCCGATAGGGGCAGGGTTATCCTCTTCTGCGGCATTGGAGAATGGAGTCGGTATGGGCCTCAATGCCCTTTTTGATCTGGGGCTACAACGGCTGGACCTAGTAGCTATATCCCAACGAGCTGAACACGAGTTTGCCGGCGTGAAATGTGGCATTATGGATATGTTTGCCTCTATGATGGGTAAACGAGATTTTGCCATCCGACTGGATTGTCGTAGTATGGCCTTCGACTATTTTCCGGTTAATCTCCAAGAGTATCAGTTCCTCTTGTGCGATACGCAGGTTTCTCACAAATTGGCTGATTCTGCCTATAATACCCGGCGGGAGGAATGTCAGACTGGAGTGGCGATCATTCAACGGGTGTTTCCGGAGACGAAAAGCTTACGTGATGTTACTATGGATCAACTGGAAAAAATCAAGGAGCAGTTTCCCGGTGATGTCTATAAGCGCTGTGCTTACGTTGTTCAAGAAAATCAGCGGCTTATTGCGAGTTGTGATTTGCTGCAAACTAGTGATTTGCCGGGCTTTGGAAAGCTTCTTTATGGATCGCACGTGGGACTTTCTCGAAGCTACGAGGTAAGCTGTCCTGAGTTGGATTTTCTAGTCGCTCAGACGATCCCGATGGAATATGTATTAGGTGCCCGGATGATGGGAGGAGGATTTGGAGGGTGTACGCTGAATTTGGTCAAAATATCTGAAAAGGAAGCGTTCATCGCCGAAATAACGGCTGCGTATCAGTTGCAATTTGGCATTTTGCCCAAGGTGTATGAAGTACAGATCGTGGACGGTACCTCCCTTTTGAACTAGATTCATGTGCATTGGTAGTAAATTTGTTTTTTTTAGCGACAAAAAGCGTATCTTTTCCCTTCATTTTTAACTCAAAATAAACCAAACGCCAAGTTCATGAGAAAGTTACTACTCGCCGGCATGCTCCTATTGCTGGTATTTCAAGCCCATGCCGAACTCAAACTACCCAAAGTATTCGCGGATCATATGGTACTGCAGCGGGAGCTAGCTATTCCGGTGTGGGGATGGGCAGACGCTAGAGAATGGGTAAATGTCGAATTCAATGCTAAAAAATACCGCGTGCGAGCGGATAAGGAAGGGAAGTGGTCGCTTAAACTCGATGCCTTCTCAGCAGGCGGTCCCTATACCTTATCGGTCAACACCAAAAAGGAATCAGTGGTCTATTCAGATGTATTGGTTGGTGACGTTTGGCTGCTGGGCGGTCAATCGAACATGGAATGGGCGCTCAAAAATACAAACAACGGAGAAGACAGCATCAAGATAGCAGATTATCCCAATATCAGGTTGTTCGAAGTAGGACGTAACCTCAGTCTTCGTGCCATCGAAGATGTACCTGAAGCTAAATGGTCGGTTTGTTCTCCAGAAACAGTGGCAAACTTCTCGGCAATTGGGTATTATTTTGCCCGCCAAATTCAGGCCGATTTAGATGTTCCAATTGGACTCTTAGACATCAATTGGGGGGGAACCGTTTCGGAGGCATGGACCTCCGACACCGCATTGAAGACGCATGCTGACTTTCAGCAAAAGGTACAAGCAAACTTGGCCGACGGTCCAAAAGATTTCTCGAATCCTGACGATAGAAAGCCCAATAACTGGCCGACAAGTTTGTTTTATGGGATGTTGGAGCCCGTGATACCCTTTGGCATCAAAGGTGCGTTGTGGTATCAAGGGGAGTCAAACGCACCTAGGGCGTATCAGTACCGGGAGATTTTTCCTTTGATGATCGAAGACTGGCGTTCCCACTGGGGTCAGGGAGATTTCCCCTTTTTATGGGTTCAATTGGCCAACTTCAAACAACCTAAAGAAAAAGCAGAAGATAGCGACTGGGCAGAACTTCGCGAAGCGCAGACAATGGCACTTTCACTCCCCAATACCGGACAGGCCGTCATCATTGATAAAGGTGAAGCCAATGATATTCACCCCCGCGATAAATGGACGGTGGGTCAACGCCTTGCAGTGGCAGCCAAAAAAGTTGCTTATGGATTAGAAGTTGTTCATAGTGGGCCTACATACAAGGACATGCGAGTAGAGGGTAATTCCGTACGGATCAGCTTTGACAATGTTGGTTCTGGGCTGGTAGTGGATGATAAATATGGCTATGTCAAGGGCTTTTCAGTTGCTGGTTCGGATAAGGTCTTTCATTGGGTAAAAGGTAGGCAAGATGGAAACGAAATCGTGCTGGATACTTCTAAAATTGCTAGACCGGTAGCTGTTCGCTATGGCTGGGCGGATAATCCAGATGATGTAAACCTCTACAATAAGGAAGGCCTGCCGGCAAATCCGTTTCGTACGGATGAGTGGCAGGGTATCACCTACGGAAAAAAGTAATAGTGGCGTGTAGTTTACCTGCTAGATGTACAAGGCCATCGAGGAATTTCCCTCGATGGCTTTGTTTTTATGGATGGTCACATTACGTCACTTTTGAAATAGTGTACACCTTGCCTGAACTTTAAATCAATGTTTCAAAGAGAAGTTTGGAAAGACGACAAGCAGCAGTTATTTAAAAAAAGTGCTAGACTTTCAAAACAGCCTTTTGACTTTTCCTTCGACGCTCAGCATTCCCAGATGGATTCCAAATAGTATACATCGCTATCTGGTGAGAAACCGATAGCTTTTTGGAAGATATTGGCAGTATTATCAACGTGGTTGTTGAAGTTAAAGATGTGGCTATGGCCGGAAGAGACCTTTCGCTGCTGTCGAAGGGGTTTAGCTCATTCCGAGGTAGAAAATATTTTAGACCGGAAAGTTTCAATACCGATCGATCACCTCCAAGACCTGCTTGACGCAGGTGCCAAGTTCATCTTTTACCTGATGATCCCAAAAGCGGAGTACCGTCCAGCCCTTCCTGATGTAATAGTCGTCTACTTCCCTGTCCCGTTCGAGGTTCCTTGAGATTTTAGAGATCCAAAAGTCTCGGTTGTGTTTAATGGTTTTTTGGCGATGCTCCCAATCATAGCCATGCCAGAATGAACCGTCTACAAATATAACGAGCTTGTATTTGATCAAAGCGATGTCCGGCTTTCCAGGAAGGTTTCTTTTATTAACCCTATATCGTACCCCTGCATGCCAAAGCGCCAATTTCATTTGCCTTTCTGGCCGTGTTCCAGCGCTGCGGATTCGGGACATATTGTGCGAGCGTTTGGCGGTGGTATAGAATCCATTGGCTTCGCAAAATTTTGGGACGGCAGTTTTCAGTGAAGGGTATGGCATAGGACGTTTTTTTGGCATGAACGCTGAAACGGTTAGATCGGCTGCCGAGGTTTTTAATTAGTTTATAAACCGATTTCTGTAGCGAATTGGTTCCTCCAGAACACGGGCGTTCGAGATCAGCTTCACTCGGGCATCTTGCAAGGGTCCAATAACCGAAATAGTGGTTTAAGTGGAATATCCTTAAGTGCATGCACATCTAGCATTACATAAAAGTATTTCCAACAAAACCGCTTGTGGATTGTAGTACTTATTATGCTTATTGCGAATCTAAGGGATCTATAGACAGTTTTCCTTCAACCTCTCATCTAGAAGTACATTACTCAGTAGCGTCCCAGAGCACTACGCGGTCGGTAGTTCTTCCGTACCCATCGTGCGGCCCATGGAAATAGCCGCTTCCTCCATTGTAACTCGGTACCAGGTCGCTTTTTCCACGGATCTTTGCCTCCAATGACAGGAGCGCTAAAGGTTCTATCGCATTCAAAGAGGCAAAACGGTGGGCTTTACTGGGAATGAACAACCCATTGTGAAAGCGCTTTTCGATGATCTGATCTCCTAGCCGAACGGCCAAGTCAAGGTATGCCCTATGATCGGATAGGTCGCAAATTTCCAAAAGTGCGAACAGGGCAAGGGGATCTGCTAATGTTGAGGATAGGTTTATACTAACACCTTCCCCAGGTGCTTCTCCTATATCTCCCATACCAACCCCCGCTGCCATCTGCCGAAAGGTTTCCCATAGTTCCAAATCTCCTGAAAGCCGATATGCCAGTGCATAGGACCATAGCAACAACATCGGGAGGGAGGTGGGGGAGAAGACGGTGCCGGCTTTTCCAAAGTAACCATCTCGTTTTATAACATGTCCGCTTAGATCCGTTCCGTCAGCCCAGATCGGTAAAGCATGATTCTTCTCAGCATCATAGCCATATTTTGCCCAGGCTTTCATGCCGCTGATGGTGTTGGCAAGGAGATCCTCTCCCTTTTCCCCCAACTGCTCGGCAAGTTGCAGCTGTACGATCGCATTGTTGCCATAGATAGCCGCGGGATTTCTCAGCATATACCCCTCTAACGCGACCTCGCCGAATTCTTGCCCAAATTGATTCTCGGCCCTATCTCCATAATTGGAGGTAGTGGGTAATGGTCCGGTTACGGGTGGTGTATCTTTGCGAATCGGTTTACTATATTGATAGACACCAAGGGTTGTTTTTGGGTGACGTGCCTGAAAGTATTGGTTGGCTAGCCGCATGGACCAGTCAAAGGCTCCCTGTTCCCCTGTAAATTGGTATAGCATCAGCCCGGCGTAAATCAAATCCGTACCCGCATTGATGAAGGTTAAGCCATCTCCCTCAAAAAAAGGAGGACCGTAGACGAAGGTGTTGTTCCATAACTCTCCGAGCGTATCGTCATAATTTCCGTGGCGATTCATGTCCAAATTGCTCCAATCCATTACATGTGCATTCCAAAACGCCCGAATAAAATGCTCGGTTCCCTGAGGGTTGACCTCATGCATGAGCTCGTAATAGGGAAGGGTAAATTTAAACTCATGACGATATCCCTCGCCTACATGCTCTCCGGATGCCAAATCCAAGAAGCGGTGACCTCCCCAATAAAAAAGCCCATTTGGATGCCTAAGATGATCGAATCCGTAATTAAGTGCCTCCTTGGCGGCGTTTGCGTACTGTTCTTCTCCGGTAAGGTTGGTCAAACCAACGAAGGTGCGAAAGAGGTTTTGCTGATTTGCTAGATTAGATGGAATACACGTCTTACCTTCATGTATCCAAGTAGCCGGCGAAAGATCAGCTACCTTAAGGCCGTCCACAAATAGCGGAGTAAACGTATCCCTATAGGTATCACGCCCATGTTCCAAAACCAGATCAGCATATTGGCGTACTACTTGAAGTCGGTTGCTCGCAGGGATATCAGCGGCCTTAACTCTCCTCGTGGACTCTTTTTGATGCAGGGCGAGTAGACTTACGACAAGAATGAATAGCGAGACGAGAAAACCGCGGGTGGGTGGGACATTCATGAGGGTCTTGGTTTAAAAGGGAGATCAATATAGGAATAACTCCTAAGAAATCAAATGTTTATCAAAACCCAATCGCACTAGCCCCTCATAAGCTTCCCATACGTCCGAAGGAATTTCCTGGTAGAGTTGAAAGCCTAAATCAGGATATACTTTAATACGTTGTAAGTCCCCGACCATCGCATTTACCATGAGTTCAAAAGAGATCTCCTCATTGGGATAGTCCAGCATGCTAATTTGTGGGCTTGTCACGACAAGTTCTTTTTCGGGCCAATTTTGCTTGAAGGTAGCGTAGCTTCTTCGTTCCATAAAAGGCTTCTGAACGACGATAAAGCTAGTAGGATTTAGCCCCTTTTGCGTTAGAAGCTGCTTGGTAAATCGTATATTTTCTCCGGTGTTGCTCGATTTGTTTTCGATCAAAACGGCCTCGGTAGGTACGCCAAGCGAGTAGGCGAGCTTTGCGAATTTATCTGCTTCTGCCTCATCCCAGAGGCCTGTTGTAAAATTACCTAATCCACCTGAAAAAATAAGGTGTGGAGCAAAGCCTTCGAGATAAAGCTGTGCCCCCCGTTCGGCAACCCGTATATCGTTGCTGCCAAGCACAAGAATGCAATCCGATTTTGATAAGCGGTGATTGGTATGGTGATAATCCCAAAGTAGTTGCGCCCACTGAAGGCAAAGTTCATTAAGATTTTCGTCCGGTAGTATCATCCTAATCTATGTGAATATGTTAACTAAAAGCGTCTGCAATATACAACGGCTTTTAAGAGTAACTTTTTTATTTCTCAAAATTAATGCAGTTTCTTATTTCCCGAAAAAGCAGATATAAAGATGAGTTAATAGGTAAAAATGAAGAATATATTACCTATAAGATAAACAATAATGTATGCTTTAGTGGGTGTCATGCTACTATTTTCAGGTATCAATCAACACATGAGGAAATAAAATGGGTCAAATAAATATGATTTTTACACTAAAATATTAATTTGGAATAGCACAGAATATAAATATGTATGTTTATTTAAATTTATTTTATTAAAAATAAAATAAAATCAATGTAGGCATTTTATGAAGTATCAAAACTATTTCAATAAGTTGTATGTTTGCACTATGTCAAAATAAGTTTTTGTTATGTTTAGATTAATAGCTAACACTAATAAAATGAAATTTTGAGGATAGGATTTTTCATTAATTTTAAAACAAGTCAAATGGTAAAAATTTACAAATTCACCTTAAGCCTAATCATTCTCCTTTGTAGTGCGGGAATGAGCTTAGCCCAGTATACGGTGACAGGAGAAGTAACCGATGAAAGGACAGGAGAGCCTTTGATAGGTGCGAGCATCTTGGTCAGGAATACAACGAGAGGCACTGTCGCGGATATTGATGGACGGTTTAGCCTCTCTTTTAATTCCAATGAATCCGCTTCATTGGTAATATCCTCCTTGGGATATGTTAGTCAGACAATAGCGGTAAGCAGCAACAATACACGGTTGCAAGTAGCCTTGGTAGAAGATGCCTCCAATTTGGAAGAGGTAGTTATTACGGGTTTAGCTTCTTCCGTAAAGCGTTCAAATCTTGCAAATGCGGTAAGTTCGGTTTCTGCACGGGAACTGACGGGGACCACCACGGTGCAAACCACGGATGGAGCCTTGTACGGAAAAGTAGCAGGCGCTACCATTCGATCTAATGGAGGTGCACCAGGCGGGGGCGTTTCGATACAGCTTCGGGGCATTTCTTCTCTTGTGGGTGCCTCTCAGCCCCTGATAATCATGGACGGTGTCTACATCAACAATTCTTTTCAGCAAACAGGTAGGGCAGCCGTAACAGGTGCTGGTGCCTCTTCCCAAGATGATGGAGCCAACCGATTAGCGGATATCAACCCGGCAGATATTGAGTCTATAGAAATTCTAAAAGGACCATCTGCAGCTGCCATCTATGGAACAAGGGCAAACGCTGGAGTTATCATCATCACGACCAAACGAGGAGTTGCTGGAGAAACCAAGGTTTCGCTTTCACAAGACATTGGATTTGCATCTCCACTGAGATTGCTTGGGGTGGATGATTGGAATGAGGAGAAAATTAACTTTTTCTTTACTACGGAAGCAAGAAGGGCTACTGAACTCGCTAGGTTTCGTGAAGGAAACAAAATCGATTACGAAGATTACTTCTACAACAATACGGCACTACTCAGCAATACCCGCTTGAATGTGTCCGGAGGCAATGAGAAAACCCGATTTTTCTTATCAGGAAATATTACTTCTGAGGATGGTACGGTGCGAAACACAGGGTTTGAGAGGTACTCTATTCGGGCCAATGTAGACCATAAACTGAATGATAATATCCGTCTTGGTTTTACCTCTAACTACATTAAGTCAAATACCGATAGAGGATTTACCGGCAACCAAAATAATTCCGGTGCAAGTATTGGATATAACATTGCCTATGTTCCAAATTACTTTGACTTGAGACCGGACGAAAACGGGGTGTATCCAGTAAACCCTTATTTTGCGGAAAACCCTATTGCCGTGACAGATCATGGAATCAATAATTCGGAAGTCAACCGCTTCGTGCAGTCTTTTAACTTAGACGTAGACCTTCTTAAAACAAGTAACAGTTTCCTTCGGGCAAACGTAGCTGGAGGGCTGGACTTTACTCAGAACAGTACCATGGTGTACCTGCCCGAATTTTTACAGTTTCAGCGGAACTCCGCTAACCCAGGTGATGTGTATGTAGGCCGACAAGAGAGCTTTAATACAAATTTTCAAGCAGCATTGGTGTATAACTGGAATCTTGGAAAAGTAAACATGAACTCGCAAGCGGGAATTGTACGCTTGGATTTTAGAAATAGCGCGCTGTTTAATCGAGGCAGGGGATTGGTACCAGGCCAAACGAACTTGCGGCAGGCGAATGTGCAGGAGATAGCGGTAAATTCCACATCTGAAGTTCAGGAAGCTGGTATTTTTGCTCAGCAAGAAGCCAATTTTGATGACAAAATCATTGGAACGATCGGGATACGTTGGGATAAGTCTAGCTTAAATGGAGACAAAGATCAGTTGTATGCGTTTCCAAGGGCGTCATTAGCTGTTAATATCGCAAATTTTGACTTTTGGCAGGTCGGTGCAATCAGCCAACTTAAGCCGAGAATTGCTTACGGTGAAACCGCCGGTCCTGTTGAGTTCGGAAATACGTTTACTTCGCTAGATGGTGCCAATATCGGTGGATTGTTAGGGTCGGTTGTTGGTACCCAAATTGGAAATACACGAATTTTTCCTGAAACGGCCACTGAACTGGAGTTTGGCGTGGATATGGGCTTCTTTAATAATCGCGTTTCGCTTGAGGCTACTTACTATATTAAGAACACACAGAACAATATCCAAAGCCTAAACCTTTCCCCGTCTACTGGGGTGTCCTCTACGCCCAGCAATGAGGCTGCTTTAAAGAATAAAGGGATTGAGTTAGGACTATCCGCAACCGTGGTAGATAACGCGAATTTCAGGTGGTTTTCTCGCTTGCTTTACTGGCAGAATAGGCTGAACATGACGCGATTGGATATTCCGTTGTATACCCGAGGCGCGTTTGGTACAGGGTTAGGGACCTTTTTGTATGCGGAAGGATTCTCCCCTACCACTATTGTGGGATCTCCTGCAGATGCAAGTGTAACTGGTGGATTTACCATTTGGGGTGATGGCCAGCCTAAATTTACTACTTCCATGTTTAACACGTTTAATATCTACAACCGTTTTGAGTTATCTATCATGACCGAGTGGCGAAATGGTGGAGACAACATTAACTTGACCTCCTTTTTGTCAGACGCTGGAGGTACTACCAATGGATGGTTTGATGATGATAATGGGGATGGCATTCCTAACGGGCGTCAAAGACCCCCAGCACCGCACAACAACGCCGGACGTTGGGTACAAGATGCTAGCTTTATCAAAATACGGGAAGTGGGGCTCTATTATACCGTACCAAAAACAACCCTTTCCAATGTGTTTGGGAATGCCATTGAAAATATCCGTTTAGGTGTTTCAGGAAACAACCTGTTTTTGTTTACCGACTACTATGGGTACGATCCTGAGACGTCCACCTTTGGTGCAAGATCCATTGACAACAATGTGGACATCGCTCCTTATCCAACACCCCGAAGGATCTTTTTCCATGTAAACCTGGATTTTTAACCTTGAAACCTACAACAGACATGAAAAAAATACATAGCTATATTGCTGCGTTAGCCATAGCAGGCTTAGTGACAGTTGGATGTAACCCGCTTCAGCTGGATCAAATTGATGATCCAAACAATCCTTCTGTGGGGAGTGTATCCAATAACGCAACGCGATCACAAATACAATTTGTCCTTACCGGATTGGAATCAATTCATAGGGGTTATGTGACCAACGTCTCGCAGGCGTGGAATACATTTGGCCGAGAAATTTGGTACCTAAATGCATCAGATCCACGATTTCAAACGGATTGGCTTGGACAAGCAGGTAGGGTTCCAGACCGTAATTATTTCGGGTTTGCAAGTACGGGAGGAAATTCATACGCAACTCCCTATCGAGCTATTTTGCAAGCAAATGTGTTGATCAGCGCTGCCGAAAATACAAATTCGATTTCGGCACAAGAAAAGGATGCACTTACCGGATTTGCCAAAATGATTCAAGGGTATCAATTTATGATCCCAGCCAACTTTGTATATGACAATGGGATCCGGATCGACGTAGCCGACGTGCTAAACCCTGGTCCTTATGTTCCTTATGCCCAAGCCATGGATCACGCTCGTTCCTTGCTTCTGGAAGCCGATCAGAGCTTTAGTGCCGCTGGGTCAGGTGCGTTCCCATTACGCCTTACCCCGGGATTTGCCCAGTTCAACACTATCCCGGCGCTCCGGCAGGTTAACAATGCCATTTTGGCGAGGGTGAATGCATACAGAAAGGATTGGCAGGGCGTGTTGTCTGCGCTTGAAGACTCCTTTATGGATCTCGACGGTGATTTGAGCAGAGGTCCTGCCCATCCCTATACAGGGCCACCGGATGCCTTTAATCCGTTATTTTATGTCCTTGATGCAGCTGTGAATACCATTATCGTCGTACATCCATCTGTACTTACTGATACAATACCCGGGGACCTTAGGGTGAAAGAGAAGTTCTTTAAAAGGGAAACTCCTGTAACCGTTACGACGGATGCTGCGGGGGCATTGATCGGAACCCATCAGGATTTGAGGTGGCCAACCAATACAACACCGATCACCTTTATAAAAAATGAGGAGTTAATCTTACTTAAAGCTGAGGCGCATGCCAATTTAAATCAAGCGACTGAAGCCGTAGAGGCAATCAACATTATCCGAAATGCCGCTGAAATCGGGAATTATACAGGTGCTACCACGCAAGAAGCGCTCATCGATGAAATCTTATTTCAACGCAGGTATTCGCTGTGGGCTGAGCCCTGGGGTCACCGTTGGATTGATGCCAGACGCTATGACAGGCTGGACGAAATCCCTACTTCTTACGATCAGGGCACCATTTTCCGACAGTTTCCGCATCCTCAAGCTGAAGTAAGCTGGGATCAATATGTGTCGGATTAAGAAACTAACTTAATTCAAATCCAAAAAGAGATGTCCGAAGGGCATCTCTTTTTTTTATAATAAAAGGGACGAAGGAAAGCCTCGCTGAATTTTTGAGGATTTGGTTGGTTATTAAAGGAGTAACCGATCTAGTTACTTTTTTATTTACTAATTCTGGATTTAGTAAGCTTATCTCCTAGCGCTTTCTTTTTATTAAATTCGAATAGCACCTTTACAGAAGATAATAGTTTGTAGTGAGGCTCAACAAGTGTCGCCATAGTTGTGTGTTATAACAACCAGTTATTGCACAAAATGATGGATCTATCAAACAGATTTACCTCGGTTTTGATGATCAAAAGCGCAGTATTAGTGCGTAAGAATAGCTATTGGATGACCCTCTATTTATAATGTGATGCCCTTGACCCTTTTATGCTCCATCGTGTCCCTAAATAACTGAATGACGACGTTATTTTTTTGAAAGAAAAAAATGAGGATACCACACAAGTTCTTGCCTTCCCAGCAATTGAAAAGACTTCTTCGCTTGTTGAGTACCTGAAGATGTCAACTACCCCTCCCCAAACGATGGGTAAAGTGTCATCCCACCATCGATGTAGAGCGTTGCGCCAGTGACATAGTCCGCTTCATCCGATACCAGCCAACATACCGCCTTTCCTATTTCCTCGGGTTGGCCTATCCTACCGTAGGGGATTTTGGCAAGCATCTGCCTTACTTCCTCCTCATCGTCGCGCTGATCTTCGTTTATGGGTGTTTCGATGGCCCCCGGGGAGATGCTGTTTACACGGATTTTGTAAGGTGCCAGTTCCTGGGCGATGGACTGCATCATCATCTTTGTACCTCCCTTGCTTGTGGCATAATTGACTCTGCCGGACCAGGGGATTTTATCATGTACGGAGCTGATAAAGACAATCTTTCCGGCTGCTTTAGAAACCTCCTCGTCGAGCTCTTGCCCCACAAATGCTTTTGCAGCTGCATTTGCAGCCATAAAGGCACCATATAAGTTCGTCTTGATGACGGCATCCCAATCGGCATAGGACATTTCTAAAAAGGGGCTGTCCTTTTGAATTCCCGCGTTGCTGATCAAAATGTGTAAGTCGCCAAAAGCCTCTCTCGTCTGGAAGAATAGCCGATTTACATCATGTTCTTTTCCAATATCTCCCTTTACAAGTATGCAATTTCCGCTAACGGCTTCGATGCGTGCTTCGGTCTCTTTGGCCCCAGCTTCATCCGAGTGGTAGTTGACGGTAACGTTTGCTCCGGACTCGGCTAAGGCAACTGCTATGGCTTGTCCAATGCCGGAACTTGCTCCAGTTACGATCGCCGTTTGGCCTTTTAGTTTTCGGTGTTGGTTATCATTCATGCCAATGATAGCTCAATTAGTATACCAAAACGGGATTTCCGTTAGGTATGAAGCGGTGGAGATCAGCTTCTCCCCTCAAAACATGAATGGCTTTCCGCTTGAAAGTAAAAAATACAGCGTTATCCCGCCCAACAAGCACCTTGTCAAAGGAGACTAATACGCACTACAAATGTTTAATCATCATATTTCTATAGGCAATCCGCATAGGTGGACCTACATGTACCTGCACCCCAAGTAGTCCGGAAAATTTCCGGTTTTCTTTGTCCTTATCGGTGACATCACTCATCAAGTTACCGTTAATGTAATGTCGCATCCTGTTTCCCTTCACGATGATATGTACCTGATTCCAGTCGTTTTCCCTGATTTGGGATTTTAACATGGCTAGATCTCCTGTTTCTTCGATAACCTGCGCGGGTTTCCACTGGTTTTGCGCGATGTTTTCCGATAGCGATGTGCCGGGAGTAGGCAATGTTTCCAATACCACCACTTTTCCCGGATTTGCTAGGGTGGTGCGTTTCCGTTCCTCGTAGTTCATTCCGGTATAGCGGTTTTGTCCGTCTATGTCACATTGATACCCGGCAAGGGCAAATGGGGTGCCTTCAACTTCTTCGCTTCGGTAGTTGATCCCGCTATTCCCTGATGCGGTAATAAGGTATTCCGCCTTAAACTCAAAATCCCCTGTAATTCCTTCCCGCCAAATGATGAATGTATTTCGTTTTAAAAGGGTAGTTGGGGTGACTTCTCCTACAAGTGCACCAGCTTCTACCCGCCAATACGTCGGATCACCCTCCCAGCCGCTTAGCGATAGACCATCAAATACGGCCACAAACCCCTCGGAAGAATCGGTCGGCAAGGTTGACGACTGAGCGCAACCAAATAATAGAAGAACGATTACCCAAAAGCTAGGATTTAAACGTTTAAGGATGTTTTTTGGAGGTTTCATGGGTTTAGTGTTACGTTTGGGGGGTGAATGGCATGGACAGATCAAAGTACGTCCTTTATTTCGGCTGTGGTATCAAATACACGTTTGGCAAAGGGGCAAAGCGGAATAATTCTCACCCCCTTTTCCCGCGCGAAGGAAACGGCGGCCATTACCAGGTGTTTTCCTACCTGTTGTCCTTTGAACTCAGGGTCTACTGCTGTATGGTCAATGATAAACTTGTCCGTTCCAGCCCAAGAGTATGTCATCCTACCAGCCTCTTTCTCGCTGATGATGGCTTTAAAGAAGCCCTTCGTCTCTCTGTTGATCTGTTTTATTTCCATAATACATTAGCTGGACCCTGTAATGTGCATAAAAAATCAGTGAAAACCAAGGAGTGTGCCTTAGTTTGGTACCTATAAAATAAAAAGCCCGGATTTAGCAAACCCGGGTTTTACGCAATTTATTACTCAAATAAAAGTCTTTAGGTATCCTTACGAGAGGGCTTCGGTATGTGTACTAGAAGTTATACCTTGCGGATAGCAACAGTATGCGGGTTTCTCGTTTGGCATAAAATTCTTGTGAGAACGTATTTGTCAATGCGTTGCCGGCAAATCGTCTTGTGTCAAAGATGTCCGTGACGCTTAGGGAAAGATTTGCCCTATCGGAAAGAAATGGCCGCTGCAAACTCGCATCGATGTAATATTGCGCTTTGTCCCGTCCCTGTGCTTCGATTTCAGGGGATTCATAGTTACCGACAAGTTGGAAATTGATGCTCCAAGGCAGTTTAAAGTCTTGTGTAAGTTTGCTGTTCCATGCATACCCGGAGTTGGTGAATTCTTCGCTGATGTTAGACCCATCGACAAGAATGCGAAAGACGGTCACGCTTCCGTTGATGGTGTACCAAGGGGTAACCTCACCTGTGCCTATCCATTCTACTCCATAGGATTGAGCGGAAAGTAGGTTGTCCGGCTGGGAATAGGAGATGCCGTCTGCGACAACCGTGATAAAATCAAGCTGTCCATTTACTTTACGGTAGAATACATTTGTGGTGAGACTGGCTTTTTTAAAATTAGCCAAGTGCCCTACTTCAAAGGAGTTAATCAATTCGGGCTGAAGGTCTGGGTTTCCACGGCGCACATTTAGACTGTCTGTAATATCCGGAAAGGGATTTAGCCGCCAGGAGGTGGGACGGTCGATCCGTCGGCTATAGGTAAACTTCAAAGCATGGTCGTCCGAAAGGTTGTAAAGTGCCTGTACGCTGGGAAACAAATTCGTATAGTTTTGCCGATTCCTTTCGTCGGTGTTGTGCAAGTAGGTGTCCACCACAGTCATTTCTCCCCTAAGGCCAAGCGCGTACTCGTACTTTTTAGTTGTCTTAGAATAGACCGCATAAGCGGCGTGAATTTGGTCTTTATAATCAAATTGATTGCTGACTGCCTCGTCTATGACGAAATCCTGCGTGCTTTCGTCAAATCTGAAGTATTGAAAGTCATTTTCAAAGCGTCGGATGTTCGTTTTTAGGCCGGTTTCAAATTTACCAGACTCCAGAGGCCGTATGTAATCGGCCTGTACAACGCTTATATTTCGGGTTTCATCTGTAAAGGCACGTTCCTTTCTGGTAAGATTTTCCGGAGCGGGATTCAGCGTTTGGTTGAAGATATCGATCCGCTGTGTCTTATACTGGTTGGTATAGGAGTGGCTTGCATACGCCCGAAGGAGGTGGCCCTTGCCTTCGAATGAACGCTCGTATATAAGCGCATTGTCATGGCTTAGGTCTGTTTCGGTCTCATTGTTTCTTCGGACGTAGTTGAAATCCTCCATGTTACCCATTCCCCGGTTTTGCTGCGCAAAGAGGGTATTTGTTTGCCAATCTTCGCTATACTGAAGCACCCCCTCGTAGCTCAATGAATTGTCCCCAAAATAGTAGTCGGCTCCATAGCTAGCGTTGTGGCCTGCGTTCCGGTCAGTGGTGTTCGTGGTCTGCCGTAACGTCTCCTCATCTTCAAAAATCACGCGGGTAGATCTTCGGGTCCCGACACTTTTCCAGTCCCGGTAATTGTATCCGGCGTACGTATTCCACTTTGGTGTGCGGTGGTTGATTCGGCCACCTACATTTGTTCGAAGCCGCGTACCCAGGGTTGCTTCCAGACCTCCATGCGTTCCCATGTTTTGGCCTTTTTTTAAAATAATGTCGATCACGCCTCCCTCTGCCTCTGCGTCAAATCGGGCGTTTGGGTTATTGATGACACGGATTTCTTCAACGGCGCTTGCGGGTAGCTGGTCGAGATTTTGAGTCAGGGAAGAGTTCCTTCCATTGATAAGTATGTTGACGCCGGTGCTACCCCGAAGGGCGATTCCTCCATCTTCTGAAACCGAGATTGAAGGCGTATTTCGGAGAATATCTAACAGCGTCCCACCTATATTAGCAATGTTATTTTCGGGACTTATTATCATCCCTTCCATATTGGTTCGTACAGGAAGCTTGCTTGTTTCAACTACTACTTCTTCCAATCGCTGATTTTCCCCGACTAAGGATAGTGTACCCATATCTTTAGGTCCATTTACGGTAACCCCGGGGACTTCCAAGTCGCTGTATCCAATAAAAAAAGCCTTGAGTATGTATCGGCCGGGAGGGGTGTCTACGGAAAAATTCCCGGATACATCTGTGTCTCCATAAGCGACAGGAGTATCTGGATTAGCGGGAGGAAATAAGGCTACTTGTACAAATCCCAAAGGATCCCCGGAAGCAGAATCGACTAAGGTTCCGGAAACGGGGTAGTCTTGAGCATGGGCAGTTATATTATGGAACAGGCAAACAGTTAAGAGCGCCAAAAGTCCTAGGTAGGTACACTTCATCAGAATAGTTGGTTTGATTTCAATAATACAAGTTTACCCAAACATTCTGTACCAAATTTGAAGTTTCTAACAAAAGTCTATGACGGACCTGTGCGTTTCATGCTGGAAGGTATAGGAAAACTTGAACCGGTAGGTTTTGCAGATTTGGCTGACGATAGACAGTCCAAGGCCTACCGAATCAGCATGCCTACTTTCCTTTTTAAATCGTTGCATGAGTTCCTGTGGCTGTTGTCTCAGCGGCGATCCGGTGTTTGTTATTTCCAATCTATCTGCGGAAAGCGCTACCCGGATCCACCCCCCTCTTCGGTTGTGCTTGATCGCGTTACTAACGAGATTATGCATCATGATTTCGGCAATAAAGGGATGCATGGTGACCATTACCTGTTCACTCAGATCGGTTTCGAATGTCAATTCGCTGAGATGAATCAATTCCTCTAGGGTTTCTAGGTTTCGTTTCAAGATCTCCGTAAGATTAATAGGAGTCGGTGTACCAAACTCTTCATTCTCTAGTTTTGCCAGAAGACTAAGGGATTTCACGATTCGGTGGATGCGTTCGTTATTTTGATAGGCAGCATGAATAAGTTCCGCTTGGTCATGGGAGATATCGAGGTTCATCAGATGTTCCAGTTTGCCACGAACTACCGCAGCAGGAGTCTGGATTTCATGGGAAATATTTTCAGAAAACTCTTTGATTTGCCGATAGTCTTTTAACAATTTAGTGGACATCTTTTCTAAAAAACCATTTAGTTCATCAAATTCTTTAATGGTGCTTTTCCCAAGACTCAGGGGTTCATTTTGTTGAAAGCTAAAGTGTTGAATCTGATTAAGCGTGTGGTAAAAGGGGCTCAACATCCTATTGGAGAGCCCGCGAAAAAATAAGGCGATGAAAAGCAACTGTACAAACAAGACAATCAACATGGTATAAACTACCGTCTCGGTAATGTCTTCTGTCTCTACAACTAGATTATAGTAGGATATGCGGTAATGCTTGTGCCCTATTTTGTAGGATTTGCTTGCCTTAAGCTGTATCTCATGTTGGTTCATCGGGTCGTGATAGGCTAGTGTATCCCGAAGTGTAAGTGGCTCTTCAGGAAGATCAGCAGGAAGTTCGATTATTTCTAGGCGATCACTGGCTAGTCCTTCTGGGGAAGCTCCCTGCTCAAGACGTACCGCAAAGGCGTCAATTTGCCGTTTCAATTCCATTCCTAGCTCAAAGTTTATTTCTGACTCAAGCTTCCGAAAGATAAATAACCCACCAATGACAAGGGTTATGAGCGTCAGTGCCAAGTAAATAAGCGTAAGCTGATTAAGTAGCTTCATAGCGCATTTTCATCAAATTTGTATCCTAGACCATAGACCGTACACAAATAATCCTTGCCACCTGCTGCACAGATTTTTTTCCGCAGGTTTTTAATATGCTGGTAAACAAAGTCGAAGTTAGCCAAATCATCTGTATAGTCTCCCCACAGGTGCTGCGCAATGACTTGCTTTCCTAACACCCGATTTTTATTAGTGACGAAGAATACGAGTAAATCAAATTCTTTCTTGGTTAATTCTATTGGTTTTCCATGTACTGTTACGGTGAGTTTTTCATACTCAATGAGTATTTCGTTAAACCGCAGTGATTCCTGTCCGCCAAGTTTGGATCGGCGATAGAGCGCTTTCACCCTAGCATGTAGCTCGGCAAGGTGGAACGGCTTTGGTAGGTAATCATCAGCACCAAGGTCCAAACCTTCCAGCTTGTCATTAAGCGAGTCTTTGGCAGAAATGATGAGTACGTTAGGACGGGGGCTCAGTTCTTTAATGCGTTGAAAAATGCTTAGGCCATTCCCATCCGGGAGCATGATATCTAATAAAATGCAATCATAGGCATAGCCCAAGAGTTTGTCTTCTGCTTCGTATAGCGACTTAGCCGTCTCACAGCGAATCCCTTCCTTTGTAAAGAAGGAGAGAATATTCTGCAGAAGCGCTTCATTATCTTCAATGACCAATAGTTTCATAGACATATTCCGGCTTAGCGCGGACAAGGTGCTCAGGGCTGTAAGTTAAGCGAAAGGTTTGAAGCAACTTTGAATTTCCAGTGTACAATTTTTTTTTCTTTGATGGCTGTCCTGAAGGATTTCTATCGACTTGGTATAATCAAGGTACTTAACCCTTCGGTAAGGCGAATTTAGCGTTTGGGGATAGTGTACCGCCGTTTTTCCGCTAGCGAATTATTAGGAAAGTATGGATTAAGCGTTTATTTTCGGGAAAACGCAACTTTTATGCCGCTTTTTCCTTCGAAATCCCGATTAGCACACATCGTCTTTGAGTCCGACGACAAAGCGTCAAAGCGTTTTGACGTGTTACTCTTGGTCTTTATTCTGCTAAGTGTCTTGGTGGTTATACTGGATTCCGTTTCTGAATACCATGAAAAATACAGCAAACAGCTATACCTAGCGGAGTGGATCTTCACGGTGATATTCACCGTTGAGTATTTACTGAGGATTTGGCTTAGCAATAAGAAGTGGGGATATATTTTCAGCTTCTACGGAGCGGTAGACTTGTTGGCAATACTACCGACTTATTTCAGCCTGTTTTTGTTCCAAAGTCAATACCTGATCGTTATTCGGGCGTTGCGGTTTTTACGTATTCTTCGGATCCTAAAACTTTCGGAGCATGTGAATGAGGCACAAATCCTGATGACGGCCCTAAAGCATAGCCGGTTGAAGATTCAGATATTTTTAGGGTCCGTGCTCACCATTGTCTTGGTAATGGGTTCTTTGATGTACATCATTGAGGGCCCTGAAAGTGGGTTTTCATCCATTCCCAGGTCAATGTACTGGGCTATTGTGACGTTGACTACCGTCGGCTATGGGGATATTGCGCCACAATCCAACTTCGGTCAGTTTGTTGCCGCTATTATCATGCTGCTGGGCTATGCCATTATAGCGGTACCTACGGGAATTGTTTCATCTGAACTCACCGCGGCTAAAACAAAAAATGACGCTGCCAGACAGCGTAAAAAATGCATGAATTGTTCCTTGGAGAACCATGACCGCGATGCTAGCTTCTGTAAGGCCTGCGGCATGCCCTTGGATGGATTATGAGTTGGCGGGAAATTATTCTTTTTTTACTGCGGTAAGTCAAGGATGGCTTGTATATCTCTCACATGTCCAAAAAGCAGTAATATGTCTCCTTCTTTGATTACAGTGTCTGCCGTCACGACGCCTGTCACTTTTTTAGTCTTTGACTTATTTCCAAAGATGTTTAGCTTTTCTTCCAGCTTGATTACAGTGAGGATATTAATGTTGTAATCCTGCCTGATCTTGGTTTCCGCTATTGTAAGTCCCACATACCGTTCGGGGGTTTTTACTTCGATGATATTGTAATCATCGGTCACATCCAGTGAATCTAACACACCTTTCATTTGGAGGCGCTTAGCCATGCGCTCTGCGGATTCTTCTTCTGGATGTATTATTTCGTCGACACCAATGGCTTCGATGACGGTTTCATGGACCTTATTGATAGATCTACTTATCAGACGCTTTACCTTCAATTGTTTGAAAATCGCCGTGACCATAATCGATGCGCCGAAATCCTCTCCAATGGCGATAATGGCCACATGGCAATCCTGTAAAGGAAGGGTCTTGACAGCATGCGCATCAGTTGCATCCAGCGTTATCGCATTGGTAATGGAATCTTTAATCATCTCGACTTTCTCTTCTTTAGAATCCACCCCAGTGACCTCATGGCCCATGTCTGTCAGTCTTTTTGCCAGGTAGCCTCCAAAATTTCCCAATCCAACAATAATATATTTCATAGTAGCTTTTTTAGCTTGTTAGGTAATAAACACACTCTCCTCTGGAAATTTGTAGCGGAGGTTTCTCGCTTTACGTACAAATGCCACTAAAACGGTAAGTGTCCCCACTCTCCCCAAAAACATGATGATAATCACAACCAGTTTGCTTCCCGCAGACAGCTGACCGGTTATTCCAAGGCTTAGGCCTACGGTGGAAAATGCAGAGAAAATCTCGAAAGCTACTGCTATCAATTCCAATTCCGGGTTTAGAATGATAACGAAAAATACACCCAAACCAATAATTAGAAAAGACAATAGGATCACCGCAAAGGCTTTTCTTAATGTTTGGTTTTCTATTTGGCGGCTGAACACTTCCAACCGGTCTTTTCCTTTGGCGATGCTTACCGCGTTGAGAACCGCTACCGCAAATGTACTAGTTTTTAGGCCTCCCCCTGTAGATCCCGGTGATGCCCCAATCCACATCAGAATAAGGTAAATAAGTACGGTAGGCATGGCCATCGCGCCCATATCTACCGTATTGAATCCAGCCGTACGGGGAGTAACAGAACCGAAGATGGCAGTAACAAATTTTCCGTACCAGCTAAGACCTTGGAGAGTATGGTTTTGTTCGAAGATTAGGTAGCTGACAAATCCTACAAGTAAAAGGATTACTGTGGTATACATGATCAGCCGCACGTTTACATTAACCACTCTAGGTGCATGCTTGTAGGCCTCCACACCAAAAATATGCTTTGTTGTACCTATCCAAACGTGCCTTAAATAATTAAAATAAGCGACAACCACAGGAAAGCCAATACCCCCCAACACAATGGTAGCTGCAATGACTAGCTGCATGGTGTAAAGATGTCTAAATTCCTCCTGATATAGCCCATCTCTCAGGATACTGAACCCCGCGTTGCAAAACCCCGAAACAGCATGAAAAATCGCAAAAAAAACGTGGGCCCCGGGTGTCTGAAACAGAGAAGTATCGACCAAAAGAAAAATCAAGACAGCTGCGGTAGCTTCTACTATCAAGGTAAACAGGATGATTTTCACGACCGTCGAATTTACCGCGTTGATGTTATTCTCGCTTATAAAGTCTCTTAGGAAGAGTTGGTTTTGTAGCGAATAGCTTCCCTTGAAAAAGAATCCGAAAAAACTCGTAAATGTCATCATTCCCAATCCACCCACCTGAAACAAGACCAGGATGATAATCTGTCCCAAAAATGTAAAGTCAGATGACGTATCCAAGACGATAAGGCCTGTAACGCATACTGCGGAGGTGGAGGTGAATAGGGCATCAATAACCGATATTCCTCTGACAGTCGCATTTGGCAAGAGTAACAATACCATTCCGATGATAATTACAATCAAAAAGCTCATCATAAAAATGACGGCGGGATGAATTTTTAGGCGGTTGACGCTAAGACTTACCTTGCTGAGTTCGACCAAAAAAATTACAAAAACAATTAGATCAACTAAAAAAGCCTGCTTACTTACTATCGACAAGCTATCTTCTTCCGAAAAGGGCAATGTCCCTGTCTGAACGAGAAAAGCAGTGAGTAATAGTAGGAGGAGTCCTATCTCGCCAATATATCCTGAGGTGGTATACTTTTCAGATCTTGATACTAATTTTAAACTATATCCTACTACCAATAGCAGTAATAAAGTAGCTACAAACACTCCCACCAAGTCAGGCTGCACGGGCCTGTTATAGCCCAGATCATAGATCGTGAGTGCAAATAGCACTAAGCTAATGGCCTGAATGGTCTGCCGGTTTACCGCAAAAACCTTTCGGAAGAAAGCAAGTCGCTGATCCGGGCTTTGAAAAATAGGTTTCAATTGGAACATCGTTTAGGAATCGAAAGGTATTCAAATTAGCGTAAAAAGTAAAAGAACAAGCAGCTTCTATTAGCTTGCTCGCTAAAAGAGCCTTTCAAACAGCAGGTATAAATTTTTGAAGGGGAAATTTAAATAATTGTACCCAAGGGGTATCGACAACAAATTTTGGACTTATTATTGCGCTTCACTTATGAAAGCCATGCATCAACCTATTAGTTCATAGAAAGATAAACGCTACCTCATGAGACGCTATTTTACACACCTTCTGACAAGTGGATGCTTGATAGTTTCCTTGGCTGGCCATACTCAGCAAGTTCCACCCGCTGACTCCTTGAGGCAAAAGGTCGATTCTGTTCTTACGTTGATGACGCTAGCCGAAAAGATAGGCCAGCTAAACCTTCCGGCTGGCGGCGACATTACTACCGGCCAAGCCAGCAGCGTAGGTCTGGTACAGACAATCAAAGCGGGCAAGGCAGGAGGTTTATTCAATCTCAAAGGCGTGGAGCAAATTCGGGAAGCACAACGAATTGCGGTTGAAGAGAGCCGTCTGGGCATTCCGCTGATCTTCGGAATGGATGTGATTCATGGATACGAAACCTTATTTCCAATTCCCTTAGGTCTTTCCGCCACATGGGATATGTCACTTATCGAGAAGACAGCCCGACTAGCCGCACAAGAAGCCAGTGCCGATGGCATCAGCTGGACATTTTCGCCGATGACAGATGTATCCCGGGACCCGCGATGGGGAAGGGTGTCAGAAGGCAATGGGGAAGATCCCTACCTCGGGGCAAGGATTGCTGAAGCGATGGTAAAAGGATATCAAGGGGATGACCTCGCTGCTGAAAACACAATCATGGCCTGTGTCAAACACTTTGCACTTTATGGCGCTCCGGAAGCCGGTCGGGATTATCATACGGTTGATATGAGCCGAAACCGGATGTACAATGATTATTTTCCACCCTACAAAGCCGCAGTGAAGGCTGGGGTAGGCACTGTGATGACGGCATTTAATGATGTGGACGGTCTCCCAGCCAGTGCGAACAAGTGGTTGATGACCGAAGTATTACGAAACCAATGGGGCTTTGATGGCTTTGTCGTCACCGATTATACTGCCATCAATGAGATGACCCAGCACGGCTTGGGTGACCTGCAACATGTCTCAGCACTCGCCTTGAAGGCTGGTGTTGACATGGACATGGTGGGCGAGGGGTTTCTGACCACGCTGGAAAAGTCTCTTGAAGAGGGTAAGATTACCTTGGAGCAGATCAATGCTGCCTGTCGCCGGATCTTACGCGCCAAATTTCAACTCGGTCTCTTTAATGATCCCTATAAATATTGCGACAAAGAACGGGCCGGCCGGGAAATCTTCACTTCCGAAAACCGCCGCTTCGCCAGAGAAGTAGCGGCTCAAAGCTTTGTTTTGTTGAAAAACCAAAACCAACTTCTTCCCATGCAGAAAAAGGGTACAATCGCCCTGATTGGTCCTTTGGCGGACAACCGCGAAAACATGGCCGGCACTTGGAGTGTAGCAGGGAAGTTTGATGCTTCGGTTTCACTGAAAGATGGCCTAGAAAGGGCCCTTGCCGATAAGGCGCAGCTTCTATATGCTCGTGGGGCGAATATCGTAGCCAATGAGGCTTTGGAAAGCAGGATAAGCATCTTTGGAAAGCCAACCCGGCGCGACAATAGAAGTTCGGAGGAGATGATAAAAGAGGCAGTTGCTATTGCCAATCAGGCAGATGTGATTGTCGCTGCGATGGGTGAGGCCGCAGAGATGAGTGGAGAAGCGGCTAGTTTGAGCGATATTGAGTTTCCGCAAAGCCAACGGGAGCTGTTGAAAGCGTTAAAGGAAACTGGGAAACCTATTGTCTTGGTCCTCTTCACAGGTCGGCCTAGAGCCATGACTTGGGAAGATGACAATATGGATGCCATTCTTAATGTCTGGTTTGCCGGTAGCGAGGCGGGAGATGCTATAGCGGATGTGTTGTTTGGGGAGGTGAATCCTTCTGGGAAGCTTACCATGACCTTTCCCCGGACTACTGGTCAGATCCCCATTTACTACAACCACAAGAATACCGGCAGACCATTGGCCGAAGGCGCTTGGTTTGAGAAATTCCGATCGAATTACTTGGATATACCCAATGAGCCGCTGTATCCGTTTGGCTATGGATTGAGCTACACCGAGTTTAGCAACGGAGAGATCAGCTTGAGCAAGAAGCGGTTGGAAGGAGCGGATACCTTAGCGGCAAGTATCGAGTTGACAAATACCGGAGATTATGATGGGGCTGAAGTTGTGCAACTGTATATCCGGGATCTAGTAGGCAGCATTACCCGGCCGGTAAAGGAGCTAAAGGGGTTCCAGAAAGTATTTCTTGAGGCTGGAGAGAGTAAAACTGTACGCTTTGAACTTACTGCCGAAGACCTCAAATTTTATAATTACGAGCTGGAGTACGTCAGGGAACCGGGAGAATATGTGCTAATGATTGGCGGCAACTCCAGAGAATTGAATTCTGCAAGCTTTACCTGGGAATAGCCACGAATGTTTTGAGGTTGGATAGGTTGCTTTGTCGTTTATCCAATCATTCATGGCCACTGGCGACATTGGTGGGAAAAAAGGAAAAGCCACGAATGCACGAATGTTTTTGAGGTTGGATAGGTTGCTTTGTCGTTTATCCAATCATTCATGGCCACTGGTGACATTGGTGGCAGAAAAAGGAATAGCCACGAATGCAAGAATATTTTTGAAATTGGGTAGGTTGCTTTGTCGTTTATCCAATTATTCATGGCCACTGGTGAAATTGGTGGCAGAAAAAGGAAAAGCCACGAATGCACGAATGTTTTTGAGGTTGGTTAGGGTACTTTGCTTTTTATCCAACTATTCGTGTCCATTGGTGGCATTAGCGGCAAAAAAGGAAGGCCACGAATGCATGAATGTTTTTGAGGTTGGATAGTTTGCTTTGTCGTTTATCCAATCATTCATGGCCACTGGTGACATTGGTGGCAGAAAAAGGAAAAGCCACGAATGCACGAATGTTTTTGAGGTTGGTTAGGGTACTTTGCTTTTTATCCAACTATTCATGTCCACTGGTGGAATTAGCGGTAAAAAAGGAAGGCCACGAATGCATGAATGTTTTTGAGGTTGGATAGGGTACTTTGCTTTTTATCCAACTATTCATGTCCATTGGTGACATTGGTGGCAGAAAAAGGAAAAGCCACGAATGCACGAATGTTGTTTGAGGTTGGGTAGGGTACCTTGTTGTTTATTCAATTGTTCGTGTCCATTGGTGAAATTAGTGGCAAATAAGGAAGGCCACGAATGCACGAATGTTTTTGAGGTTGGATAGGTTGCTTTGTCGTTTATCCAATCATTTATTGCCACTGGTGACATTGGTGGGAAAAAAGGGAAAGCCACGAATGCACGAATGTTGTTTGAGGTTGGGTAGGGTACCTTGTTGTTTATTCAATTATTCGTGTCCATTGGTGACATTAGTGGCAAAAAGAGGTAGCCACGAATGCACGAATTACCACGATTATTTTTTGAGATTGGGGAGAGCTATTTTGTCGTATGCCCGATCATTCGTGTTCATTGGTGGCAGAAAAATAATAGCCATGGATGACGCGAATGCCCACGAATGTTTTTTGAGATTGAATCACAATCCTATAGCTAACCTACACTACTTCCGCTCCACCTCCCGCAGGTTTTCAAGCTTTTTGTCTCGGAGGAAGCCGTTGATATCTTCGAAATGCTCCTTAACCCGCTTATTGCCAAATTCAAACACCTTCGTAACCAACCCATCCAAAAAGTCCCGGTCATGGGAAACCAAGATCAACGTACCGTCAAAGGCTTTTAGGGCATCCTTGATTATATCTTTGGTTTTCATATCCAGGTGATTGGTAGGCTCATCCAGAATAAGAAGGTTTACGGGTTCCAAAAGGAGTTTGATTAGTGCCAATCTTGTTTTTTCCCCACCGGAAAGGACCTTTACCTTTTTGGCCGATTCCTCCCCGCCAAACATAAATGCACCCAACAAATCCTTGATTTTTGTGCGGATTTCCCCTACGGCAAGCTGGTCTATGGTGTCAAAAATGGTCATACTTTCGTCCAGCAAGGATGCCTGATTTTGGGCAAAGTAACCAATGTGGGTGTTGTGGGCGAGTTCACACTTTCCCTGGAAATCAATTTGACCCATGATGGCTTTTACCATTGTGGATTTACCTTCTCCGTTTTTACCCACAAAGGCGATCTTCTGACCCCGCTCTATGGTCATGGATGCATTTTTGAAGACTACATGATCACCATAAGTTTTGGTAAGTTCCTCCACAATCACCGGGTACTTGCCTGAACGTGGAGCGGGTGGAAAGCGCAGTCGTAAAGCCGAATTGTCTACCTCATCCACTTCTACGATATCCAGCTTTTCCAGCATCTTCACCCGGGATTGCACTTGCAGGGTTTTGGAATAAGTGCCTTTGAACCGTTCAATGAACTGCATATTATCAGCAATCATCTTCTGCTGTTCGTCGTATTGCTTTTGCTGCTGTTCACGTCGCTCTTTTCTTAGCTCAAGGTAGTGGCTGTACTTGGCTTTGTAGTCGTAGATGCGCCCCATGGTGACCTCTATGGTCCGTGTGGTGATATTGTCCACAAAGGCCCGGTCGTGGGATATGACGACTACCGCCTTTGCTTTTTGGGTTAAAAATTCCTCCAACCACTGAATGGATTCAATATCCAAATGGTTTGTCGGTTCGTCCAATAGAATTAAATCCGGCTTTTGAAGCAGAATCTTGGCCAGTTCGATGCGCATCCGCCATCCGCCGGAAAACTCCGACGTGGGCCGTGTAAAATCTTTTCGCTCAAAGCCGAGGCCTAAAAGTACCTTTTCCACTTCCGCCTCGTAATTGACTTCTTCAATCGCGTAAAACTTCTCGCTGAGCTCGGATACCCGTTCGATAATCTTGTAATAGCCGTCGGAATCGTAATCGGTTCGGACGGTAAGTTCTTCGTTGAGCGCTTCTATTTCTTTCTGCATGCTGAGGTATGCGGCAAAGGCTTTGGAAGTTTCTTCCATTACCGAGCAGTCGTCCGCAGTGAGCAAATGCTGGGGAAGATAGGCAATCACGGCATCCTTTGGTGCTGACACCCCGCCTTTTGAAGGCTTGGACAGGCCTGCTATGATCTTGAGCATGGTGGATTTCCCCGCACCGTTTTTGCCCATTAACGCAATCTTATCTGTTTCGTTGATGGAAAAAGAAACCTCGCTGAAAAGCGGCTTTCCTCCGTGAATGACAGAAATGGAATCTACTGAAATCATGAACGCTTGAGGTAAGAATAGTGGAACTCGTTACTTGCAATAAAAATTTAATCGTCCATGCCGCCTGCCTGCATCTTTTCAGCATTTTCGGCAAAGCGAAGGGCTTGGATAAACTCTTCAATATTGCCTTCCATTACTTCCGGAAGGTTGTACACCGTCCGGTTGATCCGGTGGTCGGTTACGCGGCTTTGGGGGTAATTGTACGTTCGGATCTTGTCGGATCGGTCTCCGCTACCGACCATAGACTTCCTCTGTGCACCTACGGTCTCGTTGTGCTTAGCCAGTTCTATCTCGTATATGCGGCTACGGAGCACTTTTAAGGCCTTTTCGAAGTTTTTTATCTGAGATTTTTGATCTTGGCAAGTTACTACTAACCCTGTGGGTTCGTGCGTCAACCTTACCGCGGAATAGGTGGTATTGACAGACTGACCGCCGGGTCCTGAGGAGCAATAGGTGTCTTTTCGTACGTCATTCATATCGATCTGTACATCCACTTCCTCCATTTCCGGGAGTACGGCAACGGTAGCGGCTGAGGTATGTACCCGGCCCTGGGTTTCCGTAGC
>WGNT01000157.1 GCA_016124425.1 Cytophagales bacterium | reverse complement strand
TACCTTGGAAGGCGCCAAATTGGAGCTGTAACTGATCGCCGAGTTGGGTTAAACTGCCTGGATTGGCGAGGGGAGTGTTAAAGGCCTCCTCCCCATCCAAATAGCCGCTTACGCTTGTGCTGGTAATGGTGACGGCTATATGATGCCACTCATTAAGCTTTTTGCCAGTTGTGTCAACTATAAACTGCGTGTATTGGGCATCACTTGCATTTTTAATAGATAGAATGAATTGATTTCCCTGCTTGCCAAGTGAGAAACTCATGACCTCGTTCGGCCCTAGCCCACGAAGCAATAACCCATCACTAGTTACCTGCGCCCATAGTTCCAAAGAAAATTCCGACCCCGTTAGGTTGTCGTAAGCAAGGGTGTGCATACCACCTTTTTGCGGACCAACGTGAAGCACTTCCTTCATCGCCTGCGTGGATTGCAACGGGTATTTGACTTCATCGGTCAACATGGGAAGAAATACGCGGTTGTTTCCATAGATATCCTCTGCTACCTTAAAGGTCCCAAGTGGTTGGTAATCGGTCAGGGACGGATCAGAGGAATCAGGAACTATTCCCCGCGCGAATTCCGCCACTTCCTCAGCGGATAACGGGCGCGACCAAAAGCGTAGCTCAACCAAGTCACCTGTAAATACAGTATCGTTGGCATCTGTGGCCTGCTTTGCCCCAAGGAGTAGGGGTTGGTTGGTTATCACGCCATCAGACCTATAGCTTCCGGGAGGATAGGGTCCCGGCTGTCCGTTCAAGTAAAAAGCCGTCGTGTTTGCCGTTTTGTCTTCTACTATTGCCACGTGATTCCACGTTCCCGTAGCTACCTGTAGGCCCGAACCATATCCGTTTAGGGATAAACCGCTAGGATCTTCCAGAATCCAAGGAGTACCCCCGTCATTGGGATGGTCTGAATTTGAGACATCTCCGTAGCTAATTAACGTGCCGGAAGCTCCCTCCGTACATCGGATCCAAAAGGACACACTACGGTCGCCGGTAGGGAAGCGGGAATAGTTGCCGGTATAGATGATTAGGGGATTATTGTCTGTTCGGATCCGTTCCTGGGCATGGTAGAAAGGTTGGACGGTATCCAACCAAAGACCTCGGCGACGGTCATGGTGGATATCATCAAGCGGAAGATTGAGGTAAGGCGTAGCATTTTCAGGCACTTCGCCCAATGCGTCGTAGTTTACCGCTTCCGCAGATAAGGCTTCGCGATAGATATGCAATTCGCTCATACAGCCCCTTGCTTCCTGAAGGTCACCAAACCCGCCGTCCTGTGAAAGGTCAGGTGCCCTGTTTCCAATATAAAGCGGTCCGGAAGGAAGCAAGCGCATCGGTTGGTTGTTGCCATTGACCACATCAAGCGAGAGTGTGTCAATGAGCACGGCGTTAGCGTAGCAGCTAATGGCATATCCCGTAGGGGTACTTTGGAGCGTGACGGCGATGTGGTGCCCCTCTTCCGTCCAAAATAAAGGAAATGAACCTGCTGAAAAATAGTGGCTGTTTCCTGAGAATGAAATTTCCAATCCTCCAGACTGAATAGAGATATCTAAAAAGGTAACTGTATCATCAAAAATACTTCCGGTATCGTAATTTCCGTAAAACAGACGTGTTGATTGATGGGTCCAAAGCGAAAAGGTACAGGCATCGGTGGGGAAATTCTGCAAGTCGGAAACAAGAAATACTTCGCCTCCAAGACCGGTTCTGGCTAGTGTTTGCATAGCGGTTGTTGTTTATTGGTTAAAATGACCCTTAATTTTACGCTAAAAGCCGGGATTTTTGCTTGCCTTGTTCATATATTTTTCCATTAATGTCCCTCGGTATTCTTCTACAAAGAGGAAGATCATGCATGCTGACCGTCTTTTAGTATAGGTGTCTCCTGATCCGCAACGCTCATCCGTTTGAGCAGCTTCAGGTGGGATACAACTCCTCCCCAGTAACTCGTCTGATTTGGCGTGATGTTGTTTTCAGTCAAAACCTGATACAGGATTCTATTGAGTCTTGGGTAGTGAATGTGATGGACATGCGGAAACAAATGATGCGCAATGTGATTGTTGAAGCCGCCAAGAATAAAATTCGCCGTTTCACTAAACGGGTGCATGTCATTTGAACTTTTGATTTGGTTCATCAGCCAAGAGGTATTGATAAACCCGTTTTCGTCTGTTGTGGGGTAATCCGTTTGTTCCACATGGTGGGTCATGAAAAATGTGAAGAGTAAAAAAAAAGACTGCATCAAATGCATCAGCAAAAACCCGATCAGCACGATATACCAAACTTGTCCTGAGAATACTAAGGGAAGTACCAGAATCAAGGTCAGGTAAAAAATCTTTTGTGCCCAAAAGGAAAGATGATAGGTGAGGTTTTTTTCAACGGTGTATTCGTCTTTTGAAAACAGGATTACAAAGTCTTTTACAAATACCCAAAAAAGCGAATAGGTCGTGTAAGCAAAAGGGGCATAAATATGTTGATATTTATGGTACCAAAGATGGGCACTGCGTGGAATAACCCGTATCAATTTGGTGATTTTCAAATCGGAGTCATAATCTTCAACGTTGGGTGCATAGTGGTGTGAATTGATATGTCGTTGTTTCCAAGCCTCCGCATGTGCGCCGACGATCGTGTAGATACAAATGAAGCAGAAATTATTGAGCTTTTTATTTTTAAAGATGGTGTTGTGCGAAAAGTCGTGTGAAAAATTGAACGCAAAGAGTAATGACACAAGACCGTATGCAACAAAACTGAGGATAAAATAAGCCGGATCATTAACTACATATAAAAGTGAATAGGCGAATACTGACAGCGAGAAGTAGAAAACGAACTTTGTTGTTATTTTCCATAAAAAGTTCCGGCTGTTAATTGCCATGTTAGCATCTACCTGCCGGTAAATGGTTTTAAGCAAGTGGCTGTCCTGGGCTATATGAATGTGTTTATCCCTCAAAATGTGCCGGTTTGAAATTTTGCTGTGTTCCCATTCCTTTCAAAAACCGAAAATGGGATGCCAACGATTTGCTGTACGGCATTTCCATATACCTTACACCGTGTTTCTGGGCTAACTCTCGGAAGATCGGAAGGATCTCTATGTAGTGGATGTGACAAATGTTTGGCAGCAAATGGTGTAACGCATGCGCATTGAAACCGCCAAGTGTCCAATTAAAGAATTTACTGTCCGCATTATAGTCCACCGAGGTACACATTTGCAGTTTTGGCCAACTCATGTTCAGCTTATTTTCTTGGTCAGGAACAGGCCTAGCCACAAAGTCCGATAAGTGCGATACGCCAAGTACGCCAACGAATAGAAGGGACACCATAAAATGGTTCAACAGGAATGCCGTCAAAACGGTGGCCCATCCGAAAGGCAACAGGTAGACAGGCAGTACGATCATGTATCCAATATAAAGTACCTTATAGATAATCAGGTTAACCACCTCTTTTTTGGGGATTTCGATTTTGATGGTTCTACTCGAAAAATTGAACAACATCAAGGCCTCCCGAAAGAAAAACCAGTTTAGGGAATAAAGCAGGTAAAGAAACGGGGCATAGATAAATTGGTACCGATGAAACCATTTTAAGGTTTGGGTTTCTGTCATGCGGAAAAGCGGATTATTTAATACGTCAATGTCACTTCCTTCCACATTAGTGTACAAATGGTGCGATTCGTTGTGATTTTTCCCCCATACATAGGCATTGTTCCCCTGTAAGTTGAAGCTGAAGGAAAATAACACCTTGTTCCAAAATTTACTTTTTACCGCTACGCCGTGGGCTGCGTCGTGGGAAATATTAAAGGCTGTTAGCAGCACTGCAAGACCCATCAACAAATAGAAGGTATAAAACGTAATAGGTGTCGTGCTTGTAATCATCAGGCCATAAAATAGGACATCAAGACTGAAATACAGTATGATTTTGAACATCATGGTCCTGTTGCCAGTCTTCCGAATTCCTTTTTTGGCAAAGTATTGTTCTACTCGTTCGTTTAGTTCTTTGTAGAAATCGGAACCTTCGTCTTTCGAGAATCTTAATTTATTCATTTGGTCGGGGGTTTCTGATTCGGTAAGGGCCTCAATAGAATTGCGGTTTTATGTATAAAATAATAGATGTAGTAGTCAGCAAAAGCGGTAATCTGCTTTTACTGAAAATTGATCTCTTGTCGTTGCCGTGTTGATCTTTGAATGCGGTCATATACTGTCAGGGTCTTTAGCGGACGAAAAGAGTATGGCACCGAGCGTTTAATAGGGTAGCTTAAATGTATTCATTTGCATTCACATTATTTCACCAAATTCTATTTTTATTTTTCTTGGTACATATTTATTTTGTGTGGCATACTGGAACTTATCCCATGCTAAGGATTTTAAGCGGGGTTTGTGGAAATCTATTTTTCAGCAGATGAGTTGCTGCTGGGGCATTGAGATAAAGGGCTTCCTACCAGCTGATTTGTAATTTTATTCCTTATACAGGCAACCCTACCACTCCCCCTTTACGTGATGCAATTTATATGAACCTTCCAGATTCAAAAGAATTACAAGACGTCATTAAGCGGTGCCGAAAGGGGGAAAGAAAGGCACAGCAGCAGCTTTTTACCATGGCCTACCCGCTTGCGATGAGTGTATGCAGGCGGTATGCCCGGGATTTGGACGAGGCAAAATCAGTCCTGAACGAAGGCATGTTGAAGGTATACAAGCAACTAGAGCACTATTCACCCCATCTAAGTTTTGGGGGCTGGGTACGAAAAATCATGGTAAACACCTCCATAGACCACTTTCGGAAAAGCAAACGCCATCAAGACCGCTTTATGGACAGCGAGGCAGATGATGGGTTTTTTGCTTACAACGAAGACATTATCGACAAGATAAGTGCCGATGAGCTGCTACAGCTCGTACAGCAGTTGCCCCCTGCCTATAGGATGGTGTTTTCCCTGTATGCAGTTGAGGAGTACACCCACAAGGAAATTGCCGAGCACCTGGGAATCTCCGAAGGCACCTCCAAATCAAATTATGCCAAGGCAAAAGCGAAGCTTCAAAAAGCAATCGCAGGCCTACATCACAAAATTGAAACGAACTATGGACAAGCCAGATAACTTTGAGCGGAAAATAAAAGCCAAGTTGGAAGAGGTTAATACACCCTTCGATGAGTCGGCGTGGCAGAACTTTGTCCCCTATCTAGACGCGCCAAGGATCGTTTTTTGGAAGCGTTGGTATATGCCCTATCTTTTCAGCAGCCTGCTGTTTTTACTGTCCGTTGCCTTATATCCGGACAATAATCCACCCCTCGTTCCACCGCGGGAAGGACAGGCGGAAACAGGCCTGGTCATTGATACCCTTTACCGTAGGGATACTGTCCTTATCGTGGACACCGTTTACGTGTATAAAAAAATATATATAAGTGAGCAAACGACTTTGGGAGGGACAGAACGCTTAGCGGAAGGAGTGGAGGGGAATAAGGCAGAGGCAAACACTGGGGAAAGATTGGCATCCCAATCCTTAGACCCGCAAGGATCTATGCAGCAAGCAGGGCATCGATCTTCAGGCCATACCGAAACAAGACAGGCCTCTGAAAGCGAAAACAGCTTCTCCAACAATGGGCTTGGGGAAACGGTAACTGATTCCAATTCCTTTGTTCCCAAGGGGCTTGGGGTAGATGGTAAATCGCTACAGGGGCAAACGCTTCAAACGGGCAGTCCAAACAAGCCGATGGAAGACCCCGTGGCGATGTCTGCCACAGATGAATCCCTTTTCAAACTTGAAAGGGAGCTCGTATCGGGCGATACGAGTAACCTTAAAGAGTCGTTTCTTGTCAAGAAAAGCAAACCATCATTTAATGCAGAAGCAACGCTTTCTTTTTTGTTGCCGATAAGCGGACGGATAGAATACTATCCTACCTACACACAGGGTGTTCATCTCGGTCTCGAATGGGAAAGCGGCATAGGGGTTTACCTTGGGGCGATCCGGAATCGGGTGAATGGAGACATAGATGACGACGGTATCGATGGATTCGGTTCTCTCTTGATTAATTCGTTTCCAAACCTCCCGGCCGACATCACGACCATTGATGATATTTACCTTACAAGTACGCAGTGGTTTTTTCCATTGGAACTTCGGTGGAGGAGCGGCTTTTACAGTGGATTCAGCTTTGAAAGCAGCCTAGGGATGATGGGGAATTACCTGCTGCGCAATGAATTCCGATATGTATTCGAAGATAGACTCAATACAGATGATCAAAAGGAGTCATTGCGCGTAAACCTTTTTAACATCAGCCACTTGAAACTAGGCGTAGGGACGAATTACCTGTTTTCCAGACGGACGGGAATGTTCCTTAGGAGCCATTATTGGCTGCCGATCTCAGGTACAGGCTTGGTTGGAGACAGGATGCATGCGCTGGAAATAGGGGTAGGCCTGAATTACTTTCTGACAAAATAGGATGTATTCCGTCAGAAGTGTTAGGCCCACCCCGTAAAATAGGTCATTTAGGTTTGTTTATATCTCTATGCTAGCAGTTTCCCGCCCCCTTGGTTCATAGGGCATTAATCCCGGAAATTCTTGCTCGCTTGGTTTCTGCCTTGTTGGGTAGAAAAGAAATAGGCTACAGATCCGAACACGATGGCAATGGATGCCAATAGTTTTCCGGTACTGGAATCACTCGCTGTCAATGCCATGCCAAGCAAGGCAATCATCAGTGCAAGGCAGATCAGGCATTTTAATAGGTTTTGGCTCATTGTATTTCATTTTGGTTAGGAGGACTTACTATTTTGGGAATGGCTGTCAAAGGGGCGATTTACTGCCCCTGACCCAAGGAGTAGGCAGCCTTCCCGTCAAAGGAATAGAGGTTTTCGGTTTTGATCGTATCGATATTTTTCCATAGCGCTTGCTGTAACAGACCGATAACGGCGGCTTTAGGCATCCCTACATCGCCCTGGGCCATAAACCGGCAGCGCCAATGGTCTGTGCAGAAGGTTTCTTTGAATCCTTCCGGCCATACCTTGATACCGCGGTTGGTTATCATGGTCAGCTTAATTTCCTTGTCGGTTATTTCTTGCAGGTGCTCCGCGAGTTCATCTGGACTTGATCCGTTCCATTGCACAAAGACATCCACGCCCACCAACTTTTTATCTGCGGCGGGCCGGCGTTTGTATTTGGGAAGATTTAGGGCGTAGTTAGTGGCGTAGGATACCGGCTTTAACAAAGCGGGTTTCTTCCCCAGATTTTCGATTACCGCATCTGCAAATTCCTTTGTCCCCACCTTTTTGCTACTTATGCCCTCTTTGTAGATTTCGGGGGTATGTATTCCCTCCTCTATGGTTTTGAGCCAGGCATTTTGTACTTTTTCCGCTACACCCGATTGGCCGATGTGGTTAAGCATCATGATGGCACCCTGTAGCAGGCCGGAGGGGTTGGCGACATTCTGTCCCGCGATCATGGGTGCGGACCCGTGGATGGCCTCAAACATGGCGCATTCCTCGCCGATATTTGCCGATCCGGCGAGGCCGACAGATCCGGTAAGTTGTGCGGCGATGTCACTCAGTACGTCGCCATACAGGTTAGGCATGACGATCACGTCAAACTCCTCCGGGGTATCGGCCATTTTAGCCGCTCCTATGTCGATGATCCAATGTTCATTTTCTATGTCGGGATACTCCGCTGCGATTTCATTGAATACGCGGTGAAACAACCCATCTGTCTGCTTCATGATATTGTCTTTGGTGAAGCAGGTGACTTTTTTCCGGTTTTGCTGTTTGGCATATTCGAAGGCATAGCGGACGATTTTCTCACAGCCGGGGCGGCTGATAAGCTTGAGGCATTGCACCACTTCGTCGGTTTGTTGGTGCTCGATGCCGGCGTAAAGATCTTCTTCATTTTCCCGTACGATGACGATATTCATCACGGGGTGTTTGGTACGTACAAAGGGGTGTAGGCTGTTGCAAGGCCTAACGTTGGCATAGAGGCCAAGGAATTTGCGGATGGATACGTTTAGGCTTTTGTATCCGCCGCCCTGCGGGGTAGTGATGGGGGCTTTGAGGAATACCTTGTTTTGTCTGATGGTGTCCCACGAGGAGGGGGCGATCCCGGAGGTATTACCTGCGAGGTAGACTTTTTCTCCTACTTCAATTTCTTCAATGGCTAAATCGGCTCCTGCTGCCAAGATTACTTTTAATGTGGCCTCCATGATTTCAGGCCCTATACCGTCACCTTTTGCTACCGTTATTTTTGTCATCTGTTGGAAAGTTGATTTTTTTACCCTGCAAAAATCGATGAAATGACTCATAAGTTTTTATTTATCTTTATTATACAGGTCATAAGTAAAAACTATGAATGGGAAGGAATGGGGGTGGTGCTGACGATTGAAGGGGAGTAGCTTAAGCGCGTGGAGAAAGGAATCCGAAGGCAGCATTGGTCGGTCGGGCGATCAAGCAAATGATCTGAACAGGAACTTACATCAGCCATTCTATGCTAATTAAAGAATCTTGGAAAGGTAGTTCCTTGAATAGACACACCGCGAATGCCGGGCTAACACAAAGAAATCAACGTATTTTCTATAACAAAGCCGGTAAGTTTTGCCCCTACGCCGTGTCTACTATGGTCTCTATAGGCAGTCTTGAATTCCAGGAATGATTGATTGCTATCTACAAATGTACCGAGTCCATTTAGCAGGTTCATTTCGGAAATTGACCGTTCAAAAAGCAAGTGTGGGATTCGGAGAGGAGCTCGTAATCAGTAGCTTGTGGCCTTCTAGCAAAAATAAAACCAAGGATTTTTTTGAATGGGGAAAAATTTTTTCAACAAGGAAGCCGCTAATTTTTGGCGATTTTCTAAAAAGTGATTTTTTCAGATTAGTTTTGTTTATCGCCAAAACATACAATTTTATTATTCTTTATTTTTCATTATAAAAAGATTATTTATCAATTGAAGGCATCTGTATATCTCCCCAGATTTTTCCATATATATAATTTTAATGAAAATGCGAAGACCATGCTGAGTGTCTAAAAAAAATTAAAAAATAGGTCAGGAATAGGTATCTATTATTTTATTGTTAAGTTTTCCTGAAGCTAAAAATCAACGCAATTAATTGAATTTCAGGGTAAAAAATTTGCATTTGAAAAAATAAGTTTTTAAATTTTATTCATAATTTGATTAGCTAAGAATAATTAAGAGCGAAGTTATACTACTGTATAGAACAGGTTTTTGATCGTTTGATAGGCATTGGAAAACTAATCTATTTTAGATTAAATATGAATTCGCTTAATGAAATTTTGAATTAGGGAGAGGAAGGAGCGTCTTCCAAAAGTAGGTTTCAAGGGTAAACGAACAGACTATTACCTCGCTGATATTTTACTTGTTCTAACTTACTCAAGTATTGGTTGTTTCGGACAGCGATTTCAAAGAACTAAAGTACATACCTCGAATATAGCCCCGGCAGACGCTAAGAAGAAAGCGGAAAAATGGTTTAAGGGAAGGTATGCGGTCTTGGGTATTAGTTATTTGGCGGAGAGGAGGATGTAATCTTTAAAATAAAAGAAAATCTTAAAATAAGACATTTTTAAAAAAACAACTATGAAAAATCTCTTAATACTGTCTGCCTTAATTTTTGGCTATAACAGTTCTTATTCTCAAAACTCGAATTGTCAGGCGTTACTTGATCATGGTATTAGTAATATTATTAATCAGTATTCCCTTGAAACTTTGGATCAGGCTAAGTATCTTCTATTTGACGGTGTTGACCTTGACCAGGCGGACGACTTGACTATTGTTAACTTAGATGTTAAAGTATTTGGGGTTGGCGATGGTGTGGGCGATTTGACAATTCAACAAAGGAGAACTAGGATAAAAAAGAAGAGACAGGAGCTCTTTATCAAAAGAGCTAGTACCAGTAATCAAATTTCACAAGCTAAAATGATTTACGACAACGCAATTAAGGCATGGGAAAAATGTATTGAATTAGAGTCTAAAGCGAATTTAATAACTGAATTTGATATATTAACACTCGGTCAAAAGGTTCAAGTCAAAATTTCCTATGTCGGTGGCGCAGGAAGGCCAACTGAAAGATCTGCATATAAATACGAAGGTTCAGAGTTAGCAGGGTTTAAATTGACTGAAATTTATCCTAAAAGCTTCTCCAAAGATTCCCTTATTGACAATAGAGGTGTTACATTCGTATATGTGCGAGATCTACCAATAGATAGAATAATCAATGGATATAAGTACAAGGATTATGCGGAGGGAAATATCTCATTAGTAATAGCGGGCCGAGGCAACAATATCTCAATTCCATTTCCAAAATCCTTGATAGGACCACTTGAGGTAATTACAAGACCAGGTCTTGGAGAAATTGTAAGTTCTGTTCTTGATGTGTCGACACTTTTAGATGTAAATAATGATGGTAGTCAAAATATCTATTGGATGTTGGCAGATGGTTCACCGATACCTGAAAATTATGCTTTACGCAAAAACCTAAATATAGAAAGAGTACCTGATTTAAGAGCCAGCTTTTTAAGGGGAAAGAATCATGGTAGATTTCCAGCAAATGTAGTTCCTGAAAATAGGTTAATGCAATTTCAAAGTGACTTGACTTCGAAACCGAGAAATTTCAATATTGCTCCGGAGCCAGACCATAAGCACGTTGCTCCGGTAATTGGAAATGGAATCGATCCTGGACAACACTCTAGAAATCATAGTGCTGGTGTTGTTTTTAATAATGAACAAAGTTCCTCTGGAATTTTATTAAGAGAGTTCGTTGGCACCATAAGTCAACCAGATGCGAGATATGGATTAAATACTGGTCCCTCAGGTAGACATAATCATACTATAAGTGGCTGGGATCGAGAAACGGTTCCAAAAAATGTAACAGTCAATTATTTCATTCGAGTTAATTAATATTCAGTTCTTTATGAAAACTGGGTTATTGAGTTAGTTTTTCCTTCGTGTAGAGCCAATTAAACAATGCTGTGAGTAAAGGTTACTTTTCAAGGGACTGCGAGAGGAGGCTGTAGACCTCCTCAGCCAGTCCCTTGGAACCTTAAATTCAAATCTAGACACAGTTTAATGAACTATCCCCTCAAATCTTTTTGGCCTTTTTTTACCAAACATTTTATCTTATTCCACCATTTAACAGGGTATACCTTTTTAGCTAGCAAATCAAATATCCTCTTCCCACCTAAACCAAAACCCCATGTTTCCCCTACTTTTAGTAAATTACCACCTTAATCAGCAACATCAGTACAATACAGCCTACATGAACATTACCCAGATTGAATCCAACCTTTAACAGCTGATAAAATCCTTCTCGAAGGAAACCTTTATCTATGAGTTACTTTTAGCGTATTGGTTACCTAAGGCTTCCATCACCCGGTTGCAGAAGGGAAACTTAAACCTGTCTAACGTAGAAGGGGAGATATCCTGGAAGAAGAAGTTGTTTTTTAGGGAAGAAACCGAAGCGGATCTGCACCTAACCCTGTCTGAACTGCTTAAGCAGATCAAACATGAACAGCGCTTTGTCATTGTGACGGACTACACGCTTTTTCTGGTGGCGGATACCAAAACAGGGGAAAAACTAGATATTGAACTTCAGAAATTACCAAAACACTTTGATTTTTTTGCCATAATGGAATAGGCGCAGCACCGCAATGAAAACTCTGCGGATGTCAGAGCGGGTGGCCCTGCTCTCTGACGAAATTAAAAAGGACATTCCCGTAATTTCGGTAGCGGATTAAAGTAACATTTCAATCGATCTCTATACATGATAAGTCTTTATATGCCTCATCAAATAAGAAACATTCAATATCAACTTTTCTCTGGTACAATATTTCTGCTATCTCAGCAGTAGTCAGATTTCCCGTACGAATCCAAATAATTTTCGGAGGGTGACCCTTGATCAAACTAATATCATAAAAATCAGAATCAAATGTTACGATTGAGTAATTGTTGGTTTTTGCATATTCCCAAATATCAGGGTCTTCCTGATCATTTAAACCACAATCAGAAACATGCTTACAATCAGGGAAATGATCAAGTAATCTTTTCGTAATTCGGAAAGAGATGTTTTGGTCAAACAACAACTTCATAAGTATAGAATCGTATTCTAAAGGCCAAAACCTGCCCTGTGCCTAAGGTTGGGGTAGCATGGCTGACTTTCATGAAAGAATATTTTATACGCCTCAGAATTTATTCTTTGTATGGGTTACGCAGTACTTCGTTTTATGAACTAAGCATTATTTTATGTTCCCTATCAGCCGCATAGGCTAGACAGGCTTTAATATCATCAACTGTGAGTTCAGGGAAATCATAAATAATTTGATCCGGGGTCATTCCTGCCGCTAGCCATCCAAGTACATCGAATACGGTGATTCTTGTGTCACGCACGCACGGCTTTCCAAATCTTTTATTTGGGTTACGTTTAATTATTTCCTTATAATCTATCATCTTATTTCTATATCCAATAGTTCAATGTCGTTGGAAAGCGTCTCTTTCACTTATTCACCTAAAGTAAATGGTAACTTCAATTTACCGATATTGACTTTAATTGCAGCTTCCCAAAAGCTGGCTTTGCTTACAAACAAATCGTTTTCTTTAGTTGTAGCAGTTAATTTATATGATTCGCCAAAAATCCACAACAATACCTGTGTGTCTAATGGATACCTCATTACATATAATCCTCAAAGTCATCCAAGGGTGAATTAAAATCATCAGCCATTTTAATTTTCCCCTTATATTTTCCCAATTCCCGTTCCCCCTTTTGGGTTTTGCTTATATGAGCGGTTTTCTGAAGTATGGCAATAAGCCGCTGCTTTTCCGGTAATGACAACTGATTCGCCAATTTAACCAATTCCTCAAATTGAACATTAAGCTTTAGTTCCATCTTTCAGCGTTATTTATCTGTATTCTAAAGTTACGAAAGACAAACCAATTTCTTTATGACTTCCCTCAAAAATTGACAAAACCGCAGTCAATAAATCCACCGGCAAAGTCGTGAAGTATTAAAAGCCTTGGTTTTCTGAAAGATGGAAAAGTATGGTGTCGACGTTAGCCCCACCTGGGTGTAGAATTCTCTACACCCTAGAATTCTCTACACCCTACTATTTCTAATCTCCTTTGCAGTCGTAATTCGCTGCATGCCATTTGCAATGGCTAACGAAAGATTCTATTAGCAAACAAAAACCCGCCATATCAAACACTTTTTTAGCTTTCCTGGTATGATGTCAAAAAGATGTTAAATTTACAGCATAAATGCAGCAGGGATGGGTAGAAAAACAGTTTATTTTGGCGAGACCTTAGATCGGTATATTGATTTTGCCGTAAAGCAAGGTGGGTATAAAACCGAAGCTGAATACTTGCGGTATTTGGTTCGGAAAGCTGAAGAGCGAAACAGGGAGTTTTTACTTACCAAAGCGGCTGTTCAAGAAGGACTCGAGAGTGGTGTCAGTCCTAAAGTCGGGACCGCAGAAGAAATCGTAACACTTGCCAAGAAAAGAGCGTTGGGAAAAACTGGTGTAAAACAGCATGGGTAATTACGTTTTATCTGTCAAGGCAGACGAAGATGTGGATGCTATCTCTACTATATTGAATTTTCATCCAAATCCTGTCTCCCTATTATAGCCATGATTTCAACAGCATCTGTTTCAATTCGAAAGTATATAATATCTGCACCACAAACGCTAAGTCTGTAGCCTACCTTGATAAAATCTACACTTGGAAATAGGTAGGGTTGGTCAGCAATTAGATCGAATTGATCAAAAAATGCCATAAAGCATTTTTCAGCTTGGGCTTCACCAAATCTTAAAGCTCCGTCCTTCTGAATTCGAATTAAATCAGCCTATGCTTCCTCATTAAGTCTATAATGGCCCCGCTGTTCGACATTTGCAAGGTCGAACCACAGATAAAAAGGATTTGTAATCCAAGACATAATTCACATGGACTCGAGAATGGTATCAGTCTTCGAATCAAATCATCGTTGGCATCCTCAGTAGGTCTATAATAGCCCATTAGAGATTGCCCAGTTCTTTTTTGATTGTGCGAGGATTTCTTCAGGGCTCATGTATGTAAAGCCACTTCGCTCTGCTTTTATAAGTTTTGCGCGTATCCAGTCAACTTGCTTTTGTTGTTCACGTGCTTGGCGTATTAAATCATTGACAAGCTCGCTTTTGCTGGAATACGCTTCGCTGTCTACTTGAGCCTTTAGCCATTCATCATTTGGTTTAGTTAAAGAAATACGCTGTCTTGCCATAATCTTGCCTTTCAATTTGCCCTCTGATTCAAAAATACATCATTTCCGCATCAATTACACTCCCTTTTCCCTGATGGCTTGCAAAAATGGAACACTTCCGAAAACGATTTTCCTCCAATATACATGAATTTCCCTAGCATAATCTGCAGATAAAAACCTAGATTACATGATGACCTGCTTTTCAATTGCGGGGGAGTTAGCCACCACCGGAAAAATAGAACGTATGGTTAAATTCTTTCGAAAATCCCGTTAACCTTAACCAATGAATGGCATACGTATGAAATACCACTCGCTAGCTTTGCTCCTACACCGCAAGAGGAGCTATTCATTGTAACTTCCATCGTTGCAGATAATCAAGCGTGTACAATAGAGGTCGATTCTTTAGAATTTTTATAGCCAATAGTTCAATCGGCAAGGAATAGTTGGACCATCTGCTACGTCAAGCGGTTTTTTTTACCGATTAGTAAAGATTTACACCCCAAATTGCTTTAAGTGATGGTCGAGGTGCTTGTAAAACATATTGTTCCACTCCCCGCTCGACAATTTACCGAAGGACAAGGACTCCCTGCCATCAAAATGGTTTTCTCCCAATTCCACTGTTTTGTGCAGGTACTGTATCAGCCGCACTTTTTCTACCTCAAAATCCCGCTCATCGGCAATGATAAACGCCGGAGCTGTTTGCACGTTCTTTTTATAAGGCGTGTCGTTCACCACCATTTTTTTGACAAAGGCTTTGAGGATCAATCCCATAAAAAAATTGGGTTTAGAATGCTTGTTTTCGAAGGCCATCTCATAGGTGACGTTGCAATGCGCGAGCATTTGAGCAACATTCATTTTTCCCCACAGTGTCTGGGAAGTGGGATTCAGCCGGTCAATGCGTTGAAT
>WGNT01000162.1 GCA_016124425.1 Cytophagales bacterium | reverse complement strand
TCTACTGGGATTATCCTTCGCGGGGATGTGCGCGATATTGAAGTACTTTTTATTGGAGGGATGACCTATGCATGTTATGCACTTAATAATGGACAGCTTCGAGTATTCGCGCTCAATCCTTAGCGTTTGGCTGTTTTTTTTGCCAAACCGAAGCCAAAATTGACCCGGTAATGTTTTGCAGTACGCTAAAGACGGCCGGCGCCAATCCTACTGTAGCAAGTTTGCCCATTTCTTTGGCTAAGCCTCCCGCCATGCCTCCATTTTGCATTCCTACTTCCAAAGCGATGGTTCGGCAGTCACGTTCGTCCAGTCCGAACAGCTTGGCGGCCCAATAGCCTAAATTGTATCCAAGCAGGTTGTGAACCAATACAATGGCCAAAAGAAGCACACCTATGTCCAGCAAATTGTCCCTTCCTGATGCGGTAATAAGAATAATCACTATGGCAATGACGACTGTGGAAGCGGTGGGCATCAACCGTTGGAGCCACTTGGCGCGGTTTTGTAACAGACTATTGAATAGCAATCCTGCAGCAATGGGAAAAATCACCAGCTTTAAAATAGTCCACATCATTTCTAGTAAGTCTATTTCAATATAGGATCCCGCTAACCATCGCATCAGCAACGGGGTAGTGAGAGGTGCCAGTAACGTAGATATGGCAGTAATGGTGATGGAAAGTGCCAGGTTTGCCTTGGCAAGGTAGCTGATTACATTGGATGCAACGCCACTCGGAGAGCAACCGACTAGGATAATTCCAGCGGCAATTTCCGTTGGAAGTCCGCTCCATAACGCGATAAGAACACCGGTAAATGGCATTATGGTAAGCTGGCAGCCAATCCCAATAAATACACCTTTTGGGTTATTGACTATTCCTGAAAAATCGCTTACCGTCATGGAACTGCCCATTCCGAACATGACAAACTGCAGGAGTGGAATGATTAACTGGCTAAGCGGGTACCCCTGATAAGAAACAAAGGGCTGTGGGTATAATAACGCCAACATAGCCGACGCCAAGATCATCAGCGTATACAGATACCCCCTTAAACTAGGGTGTAAGTACGCGCCCAGACCAGTAATAGCCAAAGACAACAATAGGATAGGTTTGCCAATATCCAAGCTACCGGTAGATAACAAGTAGGCTGATCCTGCCAAACCACAGCTAGCGAGGATCAGCAATAGTTTGCTAATTCTGTTGTTCAAGGAAGCTTGCACGAGCGATTACCTTTCCAATTAATCGACAGGCGGTTTTCGGTGCCAATAGGATGCCAGGACGGAGCCTGTAATATTCATCAAAGGACCAAACACCGCAGCGGCTAATCCAACGGTGGCGATTTTTCCCATTTCCTTTGCCAATCCAGAGGCCAACCCTCCGTTTTGCATCCCTACTTCAAGAGCAATTGTCCTGCAGTCCCGCTCACCCAAACCAAAAATCTTGCTAACCCAGTAACCTAGGTTATATCCCATGAGGTTATGAATCAAAACGAGCACGATCAACAGTCCCCCAATATCCAACAGGCTGTCTCTTCCGGCGGCTGTAATAATCGTAATGATAATACCTATCCCGATCATCGAAACTAAGGGCATCGCATCATCCAGCCACTTAGCCTTCCCGCTGAGGAAGCGGTTAAAGATTAAGCCACCACCAATCGGGAAAATCACCATTTTTACGATGCTCCACATCATGTCCCAAACATTTATTTCAATAAATGTACCTGCCAGTAGCTTCATCAAGAGAGGGGTGGTAAAGGGTGCCAATAGTGTAGCTACAGCTGTTATCGTTATAGATAAGGCAAGATTTGCGTTTGCCAGGTAACTCATGACGTTGGAAGCCAGTCCGGAGGGGGAACAACCTATCAAGATAATTCCGGCAGCTATTTCTGGGGGAAAACCGCTAAAACTGGCAATGATAAACCCCAGTAGGGGCATGATAGTCACTTGGGAAAACAAGCCGATGAACACGCCCTTGGGCATCTTAGCCACACCGACGAAGTCTCTTACTGACATCGACGTTCCCATGCCGAACATTATTATCTGAATCAGCGGAGTAATCAGGTTACTATAGGAATAGCCGTTGTATTCAATAAGGTATTCTGGGTAGTACATCGCGGCAGTTACCCCAGCGAATATCATCGTCGTATAGGTATAGCCCTTGAGCTTTTGAAAACCCCTAAATCCGATACCAAGAAAAACAAAAAAGCTAAAAATCAAGGGGCCAGATGCTGGAACATTACCCGTGAAGATAAGTACGATAGCAGTCAATAGGAGTACGATCGATACGATTATCAATCCTAAGAATACGTTTTCTTTTTTCAAAGGGAAGGAATTTAGGGGTTATTGAAATGGGATTTTCAAATTTAAATATACGCAATACAATCCATCTCTACGAGTGAATCTCCCGGAACACCGCCATAAGTAGCAACTGTTGTCCGAACTGGGGGTTTTTTACCAAACCGACCTCTAAAAACTTCATTCATTCCGGCGTAATCGTTCAAATCGTGTAAGAAGACGCTTACCTTTAGCACCTTTTCCATAGAAGACCCCGCTTTCACAAGCTCCTTTTCCAATTCTTTTAAAACATGGTCGGTATGTGCTTTGATATCACCGTCAAAATGTGCGCCTTTTCCAGCTATAAATACCATGTTTCCAAGTTTTGTTGCTCCCGAAAATAACGGTACATCCTGATCTTCTACTACATTAAACACCTCTTTTTCAGGTAGCATAGCTGTGTTAGCTTTTGCAATTGTGCTGATTCCCGCAAATCCGGCTAGGGAAGCAAAAATTTTTTTAAGGGTCGATCTTCTTTCTATCTTTTCCATTTTTTTGTAAGTATGATTTAATGCACATAAGTAAAAACGATTGAATGTATGGCATTAATCTTATTTCTGCAAATCCTTTTCCTCAATCGTACTATATAAGGCTTTTGCGTACTAAAACGATGAAATGACACCAAAATCCGTAGAATGTGCCTTCGTTTGGGAGTATTATCGAAAATATTTTTCAATCCGCTAAATCTTTCGAAATATCGTTGTATTTTTAAATCGCCATAATCACTAACTTTATAGTCTAATTTACGGAAAATCCATCTAAGATGGCGATCGTTTTGAATATATGAAAATAATCTATTGTCTTCTTTCTGTGTGCCTAATATCGTCTTGCACCTCATCAACTGATAAAAAAAACGAAGCCAACACTATGGATAACCAACAGCAGGAAATTTTATATCAAGCAAAGCCCTTTACCACGGGCGGCGAATTTACAGCTGGGATAGAGGGGCCTGCTGTGGACAATGAAGGTAACCTTTTTGTAGTCAACGTATATAAGGAAGGCACCATTGGGAAAGTAACTCCTCAAGGCGAGGTTTCCCAATTCGTTGAACTGCCGCCCGGTAGCACCGGCAACGGTATTCGGTTTACTAGAGCAGGTACAATGTTAATAGCGGATTATACAGGGCACAACGTGCTTCAAGTAAATATGTCTTCGTTTGAAATAAGTGTTTACGCCCACCATCCGGACCTAAATCAGCCAAACGATATTGCCATTATGGATAATGATATCGTATTTGCCTCAGATCCAAGCTGGAAAAATGGAACGGGCAATTTGTGGCGGGTGGATCTTGATGGAAATTTTGTTCTACTTGAGTCAGAGATGGGAACCACCAATGGGATAGAAGTAAGTCCGGACAATAAAACCCTATATGTAAATGAATCTGTGCAGCGCAACGTATGGGCCTACGACATTACTGATAACGGGGAGATACGAAACAAACGGCTGTTGATCCAGTTTGATGATTTCGGGATGGACGGGATGCGTTGCGACACTGATGGAAATCTATACATAACGCGGCATGGAAAGGGTACGGTGGCGAAAGTTTCTCCCGAAGGAAAACTGCTTGAAGAGATTGTGCTTTCAGGAAGCAAACCCTCCAATATTGCTTTTGGAGGGTTGGACGGAAAAACGGCTTATGTTACCCTGCAGGATAGCGGAAACATCGATTCGTTTCGAGTGGCGTCTCCCGGACGCGCTTTTCTTTTGAAGAAATAGATTGTTGTTAGCAGCAGCCTGTATCGCAGTAGTGGTGCTGCGGTTCGAGTGTGTACATTTTATCAAGGTTTATCTGTTAATAAATGCATTTCTTTTATACATTTAGCATTTTATTGGAACATGTTGTGGGAAGATTTTCAGTCGAAAAAATGTATTTCCTGAAAAATTGTGAAGTTGGATGAAAAGTGTGACGGTTTCTTATCAAGTATTAGTTGTAGAGGATAATGACGGAGACCTTTTTCTGATTCAGGACTATCTACGTGAGGGGTTGCAGAACCCCAAGATTTATACTGCGCAGAGTTTTTTGCAGGCAAAAAATATCCTAACCCATGAAAGTGGCTTTGATGTTATTCTCTTGGACCTAAGCCTACCAGATAACTTTGGCAAAGAACTTATTCAAAATGTTTCTCAGCTTGCCGGAGACGTCGTTTTAATTGTACTCACAGGAAATAATGATGAGGCCTTCGGTGTTGATAGCCTTACATATGGAGTTTCGGATTATCTAATTAAGGACGAAATTACGCCGGGCATCTTATATAAAAGCATAATATACAGCTTGGGGAGGAAGCAGGCTTCTGACAGTCTAACAGAATCGGAAAAGCGGTATAAAGATCTTTTCCATTTGAGTCCAATTCCCATGTATTTGTATTGCTGCAGTAGCTACAGGTTTCTGGATGTAAACCAAGCCGCGATCAACCATTACGGGTACAGCAGAAAAGAGTTCTTGTCTATGAAGCTTCATGATATTCGGCCCGAAGATGACCTCGAACTTTGGAAGGAATTCATGACAAAGCTTGATGAAGGGATGCCTTTCCCGGAATCTCTGAGGGTAAGGCACCGCAAACAAAATGGGGATATCATCGTCGTAGAGATTAAGGGGAATTATATTGACTTTCTCGGTATGCGTGCCCAAGTGATTTTGGCCCATGATATTACCGATCAGATGATGTATGTCAAAACTGTCGAAGAACAGAACATCCGGCTTCAGGAAATTGCCTGGATGCAATCCCACATCGTACGATCTCCGCTTTCACGTCTGATGGGATTGGTGCAGTCCATGGATACACTTGCGGAGGATCTAGGTAAAGAAGGAGTAAATCGACTTATTTTGGATGCTGCAAATGAACTCGATCAGATAGTTCACGAAATTGTGAAGAAGGCTGAGAAGATTAACAAAGAAAATTAAATAGCCACCAGCCAATTTCCGTAGAGGATTATTTTTTTTGCTGGTACAGGGATTCGGTAGCTAGTGTGCTTGCTGTAAACCAATAGGCTAACGGAACAAAAAAGAGTGCGGTAATCGTCCCTATAGTTAATCCACCGATAACGCTATACACCAAAGGACGCTGTAGATCAGCACCAAGCCCCGCACTAAAAATCACCGGTAACAGTGCTAATATCGTTGTCACTGAAGTCATTACAATTGGCTTCAAACGGATCTCTCCGGCATGAAAAAGTGCCTTTTCCAAGCTTTCCTTCCCGCTGATTCCAGGTAAGTCGCTGTACTGAATTCGAAGTCGGTTAATCGTATCAATCTTCAAAATGGCATCATTGACCATAATTCCAAGCATAACTACAAGACCTATTGCAGACATAACGTTTAGGGATGTACCTGTGACCCAAAGAACCAGAAATGCTCCTCCTATTCCCAATGGAAGCGTCAAAATGACAACAAGCGGCTGAATTAGGTTCTCAAATTGAGCGGCTAGGATAAAATACAACAAGAGAATTGAAATGAGTAGTATACCAATTAACTCGCGGATGGTTTCCTGGTCCTGAAAGTAGCTGCCAGTGAAGTCCACACTCAAGTTTCTGCTTGCTGCCCATTCCTGAAAGGCAGCGTTGTATGCAGTTGGATCGTTGCTTGTTAAGGATACTGACTGGTATACGCCACTTCGGTCCGCGGTAACGTACTTATAGTGATTTCTATACGTAGCGGAAATAAAATTGCTCAATAGGTAGGGCGTATCATCTGAGCCGTTCACGCTATTCGAACGAAGCAATTGTTGAAAGTCCGCCTGATTTTCCGTCAATTTAATGGGCGTGACCTCCCCAAACCGTTTTATGTCGGTGATTAGGTAGCTGCCGAATAAGCGTTGGATTTGGTTGAGAAGCTGATCCACCGAAATGCCGTATAACGCAAGCTTTTCCTGATCAATGCTGAAGATAATCGATGACTGATTCTGCAATCCCGGACCTCTCTCCCATGTGGCTATTGGTAATTCACCTAACCATTGATTCATTCTGACTTCTTCTATAGGCCGCTTGCTTACCAGGTCTTTCCAGCGCACTTCGTAGTCGGGGATATCCGAGCTAAACAGCTGGTCGAACGCATTTGGAGCGTCCTGAAGCTCAAAGCTAGCTATTGGATACCGTTGGGTCATGTACTGCTTCAGCCAAGACCGCTGCCGGTCTTTTTGATCCTGATCAGTAAACATGATGTACAGGGATGCCTGCTGTATGGAGCTCTCTCCTTCAAATAGCAAAAATTGCCTAACCCCTACGTCACTTTCAGCATGAAGAAAGTTACCTTCCATCTCAGTAAGCAACATCTGAAGCCGTTTTTTATTTTCCGAAGCATGTATCGGTTCGTTCCAGTCCACCTGTATCATGGCATCGAATTTTTCAATAGGAGGTAACCCTGCTATTGGCAAAAATTGGCTTATGGAAAGTAATAAGGGGATCAGTGCCAAGAGTAAGATAAGGCTCACTTTTCTGTAGGAAAACAACCTCTTGTATGTCCATTTGTATCCTTTAAGTAGCCAAATAAAAAAGCGGCTATCGTCATTGGCCACAGATTCGCTTCTACCGGTAAAGAATAGCTTGTAGAGCAACGGAAGTAGAATAAAGGCCACCAGAAGTGAGACCGAAAGAATAGCGGCTATTGATATTGCCTGGTCGTAAAATAGTGCTCCTGATATGCCGCTTAGAAAGACCAAGGGTACAAACACAGCTAATGTTGTCAGCACGGAACTGACGAGTGCAGACATCACTTCGTTCACCCCAGCGACGCACGCGTCAAAAACACCCAATCCCTCCCTTCTTTTTCGGCTTATATTGTCCAATACGATAATGGAATTATCGATCAACATCCCCAAACCCAATGCAAGCCCGCTTAGTGAAATGACATTTATGGAAATGTCAAAAAAATAGAAAACAAGGAAACTGATCACCAAGGAGCTTGGCAAGCTAATGCCGATAATAATCGGCATTCTAAAGTTGCCCATGAAAATGAACAGCACGCCAAATGCGAAAATTCCACCAAAAAGAAGGCTGGTCTGTAAGTTGCTAATACCGGCATTGAGCAACATGGATTGGTCCTGAGTCAGTGCAAATGCTACCTGGGGATAATCTACTTTAAAATTTTCTACTGCATCGTACACAAGCGGCATTAGCTCGTTCATTTTGGCAGCGGCCTGTTTGTGTACTGTGATTACTAAGCCTTCTTCCCCGTTAAAAAGGTGGTATCCCATCGGTTTTGCTAATTCGTAGCCAACCTTAGCGACCTTATAGAGGGGAACTGTCGGCCCCCCTTCCTTCCTGACAGGAAGAGCCATGATGTCTTCCGGTGTATCCAAACGGGTGGCCATTCGTAAGTAGTATCGAAATTGTCCATCTTCAACACTAATACCTGGGAGTTCGCTGTTGCCTGCTTGAATGGCATCTATTACGTTCTGTTCGGTCATACTCAAGCCTGCTAAGGCTGCGCGATTTGGAGCTACAGAGATCAAACGTTCTTTTTTGCCGTTGATGTCTACGAGCGCTACACCTGCTAACTGTTCGAGGCGCTTCTTCAAAACGTTATCCACAAGTAGGGAAACATCGGAGTAATCTGTTCCCGACTTTGGCGTCGCCTGAACCCTGACCACAGGAATGTCATTGGTGTTAATCCGAATAACCTGTGGACGCGGGAGGTCTTCCGGAATGGAGCTCACCAATCGATCGATCTTTTCGTTCACATCGATATATGCCAATTCCATTTTGGTTTGATAATCAAATGTAAGTCGAATACTTCCCACCTCAGAGCCCGCTTTACTCTCCATGTTTTGCAATCCATTGAGCGTTACCAAGCCTTCTCTTATGGGTCGAAGTACATTCTGCTCAATAGACTCGGGAGAAGCGTTGGCATAATTTACTTTAACAACGATCTGTGGCACGTCAATTGGCGGCAACAGTGAAATTGGCAATGTGCGAAACACGATTACACTAAAAACAATAAGGGCAAGGAATGTCATTCCCACCGCAATGGGCCTAGCGAGTAAAAAACGTATCATCACATTCCTTCGTTTTGAACCTGAATGGGTGCTTGGTGCGCTAGTTGTACATTATTGCTGATGATTACCTCTAGGTCCGCAGTGATTCCTTCGAGCACTTCCATCTCCTTGCCGTTATCTTTGCCTACCTCGACATAATTCCAAATTGCCTGGTTATTTTCTACAGTAAAAACCACAGGTCTTCCTGACCTATATACTACTGCCTGTTTGGGGACCACCAAGCTATTATTTTGCGGGGCTCGGATTACGGCCCGGGCATTCATCCCGGGAAGCAGATTGCCCTGTTTATCCAACTTAATAGTGACCTGAACCAGCCCATTTTCATCGACTTTGGGATTGATGCTTGAGACTGTTCCCATTAGGCCCTCTGAACCAGCAGACACGGGGTAGATTTCTGCTTTTTGATTCTTTTTAATGTAATTGATATCTGACTCAAGAACATTTACCTTCATTTCAAGCTGCGCCGCGCTCACTAGTTCACAAATCTCGTCGCCACTGTTTACAAGGCTTCCCTTTTTGATCTTAAGGTCCGCAACCGTACCGGAAATCGGTGCCTTTATAGTTGATTTTTCCAAATTTAGTTGTGCTTCCCTAAGGCCGATTTCGGCAGAAAGAGCGCCGCTTGATGCTTTGAGCCGCTCGTCCAATTCAGATAGACGTGTGGAATCAATATTTTCTGTGGTATAAAAAGAGGGGTAACCCAGTTTTTGATTTTCATAGTCCGCCAATCTGGACCGAAGTTCGATTTCGGCCTTTTCAAGTTCAAATTGGCTGTCCGTAACGTCTAATTGCGCAATGGTTTCTCCAGCGGTAACATACTGTCCCTCGCTTATTAACAATTGCTGCAGATACCCCTGACGCTGAACAATAACCATTACCTGCTCCGATGCTTCGATTTTTCCAGTTGCATTTATTAAAAAATCAAATGACTTAAGCGCTGATTTGGATACCATGACCGTCGTAGGCTGCACTTCTTCCCGAAACGATTCCATCGGAATTTCCTCGCCTTTTTCCGGTTCGCTCCCACATCCATAAAAAATACCTACTAAAAGAAGAGGCAAATAAACAGGCTTAAATAGGTTCATACGTCAGCGATTTAAAGATTCAGTTACCTGCCTTCACCTTCCAGAAAAGTTGGAAAAAGGTCGTAGGGCGTGATTCAGTGTATAAGTAACTAAAAAATTAAATATTGAACAACCTTACAAGGCTTTTTTTCATAAAAATTAACAATTTACCAATGAAGGCACCTGTTATTTGCTCTAAAATGCGACGTCAATTACGCTTTCATAGGGATTTTCAAAATGGTATGCGTACCAAAGCCTGTTCATTCTTATCCGAATGTAAAGGGGAATAGTATACCCGTAACCTTAAGTCGTCAGGTACTTTTTCGTAGTAGTCCCTTAGATTGTAGATGGCATGGTGGCTTAGGACTTCTACCGTAACCTCCACTACGCCATCAGTCACCATCTTAAGCTGCTCTGCAGATCTTCTCGACAGATCGATTATACGTTTTGAACTCATGGGCAGGCGGTCGTTCACCCGCACGATGACCTGGAATCCGTTTTGAAGATTAGTTACTTTCAGTAGTGTACCAAAAGGTAGGTGTTTGTGCGCCGCAGTATATTCCTTCATGTCAAAAATCTCCCCACTCGCCGTCTTCCGTTGATGAAATGCCTTTCCATAGTAACTGGCTTTTCCCGTTTGAATGACCAACAAAGAATCCGGTGCGGTAAATGGTGATTGGCCAATAGCTCGGTAAAAAGGCAAAAGGCTAATTATCAATAGGATAGCATAATGTTTCATAAACTTTAGGTAGGGCAAACACTGTGCCAAAGTCGTTGAAAATCAGAGTAGCTCTCCCAGAGGGATTTGGGCCCTTCCGATTATAAAAAAAGCGGATACCCTTGCACTCCACTACATAAGGTTATAAATTTAATCATTTATGGGCATTTACGTTACTTTATGGCAAGAATCTTACATACAGCGGACTGGCATCTGGGGAAGCGCTTACAGGAATTTTCACGTATAGCTGAACAAAGGGATGTTTTGGATGAAATCGTTGACATAGCAGACCGTGAAGCAGTTGATCTAGTACTTATAGCGGGAGATATTTTTGATAGCTTTAATCCAAGCCACGAAGCGGTAGAACTGTTCTACAAGACACTGCGTCGATTATCCAACAATGGGACACGTCCCGTTATTGCTATCGCTGGGAATCACGACAGTACCCAATTTATTCAGGCGCCAGATCCTTTGGCTAGGGAATTCGGCATTATCTTATATAGTAAATTTGATACCCATGTTCCATGTGGGGAGCTCGATGGTGGATGGGCTATTACCCAATCCGCGCCCGGCTTTATCGAGTTGACTGGACGGAATTTGTCTTTTCCAATCCGGATTATACTGGCACCTTATGCCAATGAAGTATTGCTAAAAACATACTTGGGACAAGAAGACCGAGAGTCCACCTTTCGGGAACTCGTCACAAACAAATGGAAGGAAATCGCAGATGCCTGCTGCGATGACAGGGGTGTTAATCTCTTTTTGGGTCATTTCTTTTTTGTGAAAGAAGGCGAAAAGCCGGAACCGGAGCCCGAGAGTGAAAGGCCAATTCTGCATGTAGGTGGTACTCAGGCGTTGTTTACGCAAAATATTCCATCTCAGATTCAATATGCCGCATTGGGGCATTTACATCGATACCATGCAGTAGGCCAGGAACCCTGCCCCATTGTCTACGCCAGTTCACCATTATCGTATTCCTTTAGCGAAGCAGACCAACAAAAACAGGTTGTGATCGTGGAGGCAGAACCAAACAAACCGGTAACCTACAATCCAATTGGCTTGACCAAGGGAAGGCCACTTTTCCGTAAAACGTTTATGGATCTCCAGACAGCCCTTGACTGGTTGGAAAGCCATCCATATTGTTTTGTCGAATTGACCTATGTGACAGAATACTCCATAGATGCATCTACCAGGAGGTCCCTCATGAAGGCGCACGATGGGATCGTCAATCTTATTCCACTTATAAAGAATGGTCTCGCTGAGCCTAACCTCGGTTTAAAGGTAGAGGATTTGGAGAAGGATATGGTCAGTCTATTCAAGATGTACTACCAAAGTGAAAAGCAACATGAGCCTAATGACACCCTAGTCAGTCTTTTTAAAGAAGTCATCAGCCAAAATCAGGACACATGATACCTATCAAACTGGAAATTCAGGGATTGTATTCTTATAAAGAAACACAGATCATCGATTTTGAGCAATTAACGGCGGCTGGGCTTTTTGGCATATTTGGGGCTGTGGGCAGCGGTAAATCTTCCATTCTGGAAGCCGTTATGCTGGCACTCTACGGAAGTACAGAGCGGCTTTCGGATCGGGGTGACAAGAACAGCATGCTTAATCTACAGCGTGATCACTTACTGATTAATTTCGAATTCAGAGGAGGTAAAAACAATTCCCAAACCTTCTTGGCCCGGTATTCAGCCAAACGGAACAAGAAAAATTTTGAGGATGTAAGACCTGCTGAGCATACCTTTTACGAATTGGTAAACGGCAATCCCATCCCGCTGGATAAACGTGGGGATGCCATTGTCGGGATGAAAAAGGAACATTTCAAACAAACCGTAATTATTCCACAGGGCAAGTTCAGGGACTTTATCGACCTTACGCCGGGTCCAAGAGCCGATATGATGAAGGAATTGTTTGGCTTGGAACGGTTTGATCTAGCACCCCAAACTGGTACTCTCCTGAAAGCAGTGCGTGAGGATAAAATTAGGCTGGAGACGCAGTTAAGTGCTTTTTCCGATCTTAATCCGACTGCTTTGAACGAAAAGATCGCCTCCTTGGAAGAGATGAAAACGGACTTGAATTCGGCTAGGGAATCCCTTGGAAATAGGGAGGCCTTCTACAGAAGGCAAGAAGGTATCCAGAAAAATTACCAACAGCTTCTTGAATATAAAAAGGAACGGCAGACACTTGAAATGCGGAAGCCTGAAATAGCGGAGAAAAAAAGTATGGGACAGGAGGTTGTAACGGCGAAAACCTACCTGAGGCCTTTGTGGGAAAGACTGTCGGAGGAAAATAAGGAACTGGAAAAGTACCGCATTAGTGTAATTGATTGTTCCCGCTTTAGGGAGACTTTTGAGAAGGAAATCAAGGTACTTGAGGAAGAAGAGGTATCCTTACGGGAAAAAGCAGATAGCCGACCTGATAGAGAAAACAAAATTAGAGACCTTACCAAGGTACTCGAAATCCAGAAATTGAAGAATAAATTAGACCAGGCAGAGAATTTGTTGGAAACCCTACGGCCTGAAATAGATACGTTGTCCGCTGCCCAACAATCCTTTGATTTGCGGATTAAAACGCTAGAACATGAAACCGATTCTGAAACAGTATCGGGAAGTATAGAATTGGCCGAAAGGAAAAGTGATGTAAAAGATTGGATTCAGTGGCTGGATCAACTAAATCAAATTGAGCAGGAAATCCAAAAGCATGAATCTGCAATAGAGAAGATTCAGGGAACGGTAGACAAATTTTTGATGGAGCTACCTGCTATTGAAACTAATTTTGATACGTGGAAAATATCCCAAAAGGATGTTATAAGCAATTTGGAATCTTCCCGTGAACACCTAATGCAGCGTCAGGGGCTTGGAACGCATGCCCATTTACTACACCCAGGTGACCCGTGTCCACTTTGTGGATCTTTGGATCATCCCAACCCCTTAGAACTTCAGACAGAGGTGGATGAACTGTGGAAATGCAATTCACAACTTAAGGACGCAAAACTACTGCTGGACCAAATTGTCTCCACTTCAGAAAATTTGGGCGAACAAAAAATAAGGTTGGAGCATCAGGAGATTATGCTAGCTGAAAAGCAGAAGGAACATCAACGTATAAAAGTCAACTTGGAAATGTTGATTAAGAAGATGTCCGCATTGGGTATATATACGTTAGACGAACTGGAAAATCAGATTTCAGGCAGTGAGAAAGCAGTAATGGAGAGGGAGAAAAAGCTCAATGAAATTAAAGCCCTGCGGAAAAAATCAGAACACAGTAAACTTTCGCTTGAAATAGCACAAAAAAAACAGCAAGAATACAGCCAGCAAACCCTTAGCATTAGTACCTCTATTACAACCAAGACTGAGGAAATCAAGGACCCTGCCTTTTGCAAACCCTTTTATGGAAAAGCACCTGAAGTCATTCAAGAAACGATTAACAAAGTAGAGCGTGATATTGAAGAAACAGCTTTCAAGTTGGAGAGCAAGCGGAAAGTTTTGCTGGAAACCCGGACGAAGCAGGCTACGAATTTGGCAAATCTTGGACACTTCACCGAGTTGAGAGATAAAACAGTAAAGAAAATCAAGGGGTTGGAAGACGACTTTCTTGTTTGCATGGAAAAGTATGGATTTGCCGATAGGGAAAAATTAATTGAGCTCTTCCGAAGTTCTTTGGATACGGATAGATTGGACAGGGAAATCCGCGAATTTGAGGACAGGTGTCTGTTGGTAACTAATTCAATAAAGAAATTGCTCCAAGAGCCTGGTGTAAATGAGTTTGATCTGACGGTCTTCAACCAACTGACGGAAACGCTTGCAAAAGAGAAACAGTTACTCGATCAGAAGAAACAAGCACATACCCTATTGGAACGACAAATAACTGAAGAAACTGAGAAGCTAAAGCTGAAAGAAGAGTTGGAAAAAACCTTTGAAAAACTCAGCCAGCGGGAATCAAATTTGAGAGAACTGAATACGCTATTTCAAGGAAGTGGATTTGTGAAATATGTAAGCGGCATCTATCTCAAAGAGCTTTGTAATACAGCCAACACGCGTTTCAGGAAACTGACAAAAAACAGCTTGAGTCTGGAAATCGATGATTCCAATACATTCTGGGTGATGGATTATTTGAATGGTGGGAAAAAGCGGCTGTTGAAATCACTCTCCGGCGGTCAGACTTTCCAAGCGTCACTCTGCCTTGCACTGGCCTTGGCAGAAAAGGTGAAATCGCTCAATCAGGCTGATCAAAGTTTCTTTTTCTTAGATGAAGGCTTTGGGGCCTTGGACAGAACTTCGCTAAGAGTGGTCTTTGAAACCCTTAAATCCCTAAGGCAGGAAAATCGGATTGTAGGCATTATCAGCCATGTGGAGGAGTTACAGCAGGAAATCGAGGTGTATGCCAAGGTAACATTGGATTCTGATTTGGGAAGTCAAGTGAGTTATTCGTTTAGATAGGTTTGATTTAAGATTTAAGATTTAAGATTTAAGATTTGAGATTTAAGATTTGCGTTTCAGATAGAGGTGTTAGAGCTTAAAAAAATAAAGGGGAGACAGTTGCCTGCTTCCCCTTTTTAATTTTATTAGGAATGATAATCCCTTAAGCTAGATCAAATCGATCCAGGTTCATTACTTTGTCCCAAGCTGCGACGAAGTCATTCACGAACTTTTCCAAACTATCGGAAAAGGCGTAGACCTCAGAGATCGCTCGTAGTTCAGAATTGGAACCAAAGATCAAGTCGACACGAGTGCCTGTCCACTTCACTTCACCAGTAGCTCTGTTACGGCCCTCGAATACATCTGCTTTCTCAGAGACAGCCTTCCACGTAGTACCCATATCTAGTAGATTGACGAAGAAGTCGTTGCTGAGGGTTTCAGGGCGTTTTGTAAATACGCCATGTCGGGTATGACCAAAATTGGTATTTAACATCCGCATACCTCCTACAAGAACCGTCATTTCAGGAGCGGTGAGATTTAGCAACTGTGCCTTATCCACCAGCATTTCCTCTGCAGAAGCTCTATGCTTTGACTTAAAATAGTTGCGGAAAGCATCCGCGCCAGGCTCTAGAGCTGCGAATGAAGTGACGTCGGTCTGCGCTTGGGTAGCATCTGTCCTACCTGGTGTGAATGGAACGGTAACTTCTACACCCGCTTTTTTCGCTGCCTGTTCTACACCTACACAACCTCCCAATACGATAAGGTCGGCCAGAGAAACTTGCTTACCGGTACGCTGCGCAGCATTAAATTCATCTTTTATAGCGGTAAGTGCATCCAAGACGTTTGCCAATAAGCCCGGGTGATTTACTTCCCAGTCTTTTTGAGGCGCTAAGGCGATGCGGGCGCCATTTGCTCCCCCTCGCTTATCAGATCCACGGAAAGTGGATGCAGAAGCCCAAGCTGTAGTAACAAGCTGGGAAACGGACAATCCTGACGCAAGGATCTTTTCTTTCAAGAGGGCAATATCCTGAGCATCAATCGGTGCATAGGTAGCAGCAGGTACCGGATCCTGCCATATCAATTCCTCTGAAGGAACCTCTGGACCTAAATATCTGGATACCGGACCCATATCTCTATGGGTTAACTTAAACCATGCTTTTGCAAAAGCATCAGCAAATTCATCTGGATTCTCCAGAAAATGCCGGGATATTTTTTCATAAGCTGGATCCACCTTCAAGGCGATATCCGTTGTCAACATAAAAGGAGCATGACTAATGGATGGGTCATGAGCATCAGGAATTGTACCTGCACCACCATTATTAACGGGTTTCCACTGATGGGCTCCTCCCGGGCTTTTAGTTAATTCCCATTCAAAGCCGAATAGGTTTTCAAAGTAGTTATTACTCCATGCGGTTGGTGTGGTAGTCCAAGCACCTTCCAAACCACTGGTAATTGTATCCCCCGCATTTCCCGAGCCATAGCTGTTTTTCCATCCAAGCCCCATCTCTTCAATAGAGGCACCTTCAGGTTCTACACCTACATATAATTTGGGATCTGCAGCTCCGTGGGTTTTGCCAAAGGTATGCCCTCCGGCTATCAAAGCCACTGTTTCATAATCATTCATAGCCATTCGGCCGAACGTCTCCCTGATATCATGGGCAGCGCCAAGTGGATCGGGTTGACCCTTCGGCCCCTCGGGATTCACGTATATGAGCCCCATGTGAGACGCTCCAAGCGGCGCTTCCAGTACGCGTGTGCCATTGCTACCACTATATCTTATATCATCGCCCATCCATTCGCCTTCGGATCCCCAATAGACGTCTTCCGCGGGTTCCCAGACATCTGCACGGCCTCCGCCGAACCCAAATGTTTTAAAGCCCATTGATTCCAATGCCACGTTTCCGGTCAAAATCATCAGATCGGCCCAAGAAAGCTTCCTTCCGTACTTTTGCTTGATTGGCCACAACAACAAACGGGCCTTATCTAGGTTTGCGTTGTCCGGCCAGCTATTAAGTGGGGCAAAACGTTGTGTACCAAATCCCCCGCCACCCCGGCCGTCAGAGATTCTGTATGTACCTGCACTGTGCCAAGCCATACGTATCATCAATGGCCCATAATGCCCATAGTCAGCAGGCCACCAATCCTGAGAAGTTGTCAAGACTTCTTCAATATCTTTCTTTACAGCAGCAAGATCTAGGCTTTTAAACTCTTCTGCGTAATTGAACCCACTATCCATTGGATTAGAGAGGTTGGAGTGCTGACGAAGTATATTTAACTTCAACTGATTTGGCCACCAGTCCCGGTTCCTTGTTCCAGCACCTGCTGTCTTATGAACCGCACCGCCTGAAAACGGGCATTTGCTCTCACCGGTATTTACGTCCGATAAGATCGAATCTTCACCATTCATGTGTTCCATGTTATAAATTAGTTTATGTGTTCTTGTTTTTCGAATGCTAATTTACGGCAATTACTTTATAATCGATTTTATTTTCGATAGATAAAATCTATGACCGGTAGCAATATTCCCTGCAGGAAGCGGAAGCCTGCTGAATGATTGTGCTTTCCGAAAGAAGTGCCCCGGTACAATCTAGGATGAAATTGTACCTGTATCGGACGAACCGTAGGGGACTAACTGCATGTTCCCAAGTCGGAAGCGTCGCGAATTGCACACAGTTTCTATTTCTCCTTTTTGTTCCCAAAATAGTGTACCTGAAGGGTAGTCCATTTCTGCAACAGGATTATAATGCACAATCTGCTTAAAGGGTGGTGTAGCCAGATATATAATCACCGTCGTTCACTCGCCAAACGAATGTACTAAAATACCAAAAAATACTGCCCGCAACAAAAGAAGCAGGCAGTATTTTATATTTTGTTTCTACAAAAAGACAATTGGTTGATATTCTATTCAAAATTTGTATCAGTAGGTAGACTAGATCCAAAAATCTACGCTTCAATAGTCGGAGTTAGTGGGTTTGATTGCCTTATAAGTCCGTCTGGCAGTTCCCCTTCGGTAGAAGCGACTACCGTACACACCATCGCGTCTCCGGTAACATTGACAACGGTACGGAACATGTCAAGTATTCGGTCCGGAGCCAAGATTAGGGCTAGGCCAGCAGCTGGCACATCTATGGATTCCAAGACGATAATAAGCATGATAAGCCCGGCTCCTGGTACTCCTGCCGTGCCGATCGACGCCAAGGTGGCCGTTAAAACGATCATAAGCTGTTGAGTCAGGCTAAGGTCAAGTCCAAGTGCCTGGGCGATAAAGACAGCGGCAACTCCTTGATAAAGGCAGGTACCGTCCATGTTTATTGTTGCACCAAGGGGTAACACGAAACTACTCACCTCTTCGGATACATTGAGCTCCTCCTCGACTTGCTTCATAGTAACCGGAAGGGTGGCAGAACTTGAACTGGTCGAAAAGGCCAATAATTGCGCTGGCCGTAAGGCTTTAAAAAAATCCATATACGTCACTTTTGTAAAAGCTTTAAGGATCAGGGGATATACCAAAAGTATCATCAACAACAAGCCAAAGATCACTACCAAGCTGTATTTTAACAAAGCTAACAGGAGCGTAATAGCTGAATCCGGATTATCACCGGTAATTTCCACGATAAGGGATGCCATTAGCGCAAACACGCCATAGGGAGCGATAAGCATGATAAAGCCAACAATTTTGATAATGACATCATTAAGGCCATCAAAAAAAGCAATCACTGGCTGTGCTTTGCTTTTGGGGATTTGAAGGAGGGCGATACCCATGATGATGGCGAAAAAGACCACTTGAAGCATGCTACCGTTGTTCGTAGTGGCCAAAAAGATATTATCTGGCACCATATCCACGAGGGGTTGCAATGGACTCTGTTCTTTTAGTGATTCTGCGGTATTCGTTCTTGAAGTGACATTGCTGTCATATAGTGCCATTAAATTATCCCTAGTATCTGTAGGAAGACTCTTTCCGGGCTTGAAGATGTTCACAAGGAGTAGCCCCAAAGACACGGCAATCACTGTTGTAATCATGTAGGCGGCTATGGTTTTTCCGCCAATCCGACCCAGTTTGGTAATATCTCCCAGATTGGAAACTCCTACTATCAGCGAGGCAAGCACCAAGGGGACAGCGATCATCTTAAGCGCATTGATAAATATCGTGCCGATAGGCTTGATATAGTCAATGATAAAATCAGGGGGTAAGCTAAGTTTGACTACAAGAAGCCCTAAAATAAGGCCTAGGACCAAACCGATAATGATTTGGGTGTGTAAGGGTATTTTTTTTTTCATGTCAGTGGTGATAAGGTAAGGTTAAAGTTTACTAAGCCGGTTGAGTAACATAAAATCCGCCAGTACCAAGGCGCACATTGCCTCCACAATGGGTACGGCTCGAGGGACCACACAGGGATCGTGTCTTCCTTTACCAGACACAACGGTCGATTCTCCGGCCTCGTTCACACTTTCCTGGTCTTGCATGATCGTAGCCACAGGTTTAAAAGCTACGTTGAAATAGATGTCTTCCCCATTGGAAATACCGCCTTGAATTCCTCCCGAATGATTGGTTCGTGTGCGGACCCGGTCTCCTTCCTTATAGAATGCATCATTGTGTTCGGAACCTTTCATCCTCACGCCTTCAAAGCCACTGCCGTATTCGAACCCTTTGACGGCATTGATACTGAGCATCGCATGTCCCAGGGCAGCATGCAGCCTATCAAAAACGGGTTCCCCCAAACCTGTGGGCACGCCTTTCGCTACACAGGACACAATTCCTCCAACCGTGTCCCTGTCTTTTCGCACCTGATCTATGTATTCGATCATTCTTTCCGCCACCTGTGGGTCCGGACATCTTACGATATTATTTTCGGTTTCCGCAAAATCTAGTTCAGAATAGTGCTTAGAAAGCTTAATGGATCCGGCTTGGCTTACATAGCCATTTATTTCTATGCCCGCGGTTTTTAGCATCAATTTGGCTACAGCACCCGCCGCTACCCTAGCGGCTGTTTCACGTGCGCTGCTCCTTCCGCCACCCCGGTAATCCCTTACACCGTATTTCTCTTGGTAGGTAAAGTCCGCGTGCGACGGACGATATTTATCCGCGATGTGGGAATAATCCTTACTTTTCTGATCGGTGTTAAGGATGATGATGGATATAGGAGTACCGGTGCTTATGCCTTCGAATACTCCCGATAGAATTTGAAACTCATCTTCTTCTTTCCGCTGGGTGGTGATTTTGGATTGACCAGGTTTTCTCCGCTGCAGTTCGTTGCGTATATAGGCTTCATCGATTAGGACACCTGCGGGGCAGCCGTCGATGACTACCCCAAGGCCTTTCCCATGGGATTCGCCAAAGGTGGTTATGTTAAATGCTCTTCCGAATGAATTTCGCATGAATTATCGCTTCTTTAAAATAAGTATGGTTAATAAAATAACGGCTCCTACCAGAAGCAGGTTAATCAAAGCCGAAAAGTAGTACTTATATTTTTGGTTTAAAAGCGTATTGTCCTCTCCTTCGATCAAATCGTAGATTCCTCCAAGCCTTGAAGAGGAAATCGCTTGGTTTATTTTGTTTTCCCCAGCTACGTTTACGGTTAGGCTCGGACGCAACGTATCGTATTTGGCCAATGTAGGATTAAAGTAGATCCATTGGAAATGATCTTCTAAGGCTACCTCCTCCTCTTGATTTAGGGTTATAAAGTAGCCAAAGGATTTCGATCCCGTCACCT
>WGNT01000159.1 GCA_016124425.1 Cytophagales bacterium | reverse complement strand
AAAATTGTGGCCGAAAATAACGTGTTGACATCAATGCTAAAAAAAGCGCTAGAACTCGTTTGTAAGGATGTGTTTTACGGACCTATCCAAGTCAACGATATTATCTTTGATCGTATGCCAAACGGCGATCTGCCGGATTGTGAAGTTGTCATGCCGTAATAACTGCCGAAAGGTCTTCAACAAGTACCAGGGATAATCATACTTTTCCAAGTAGCTTATATCTACTTCCTGAATGGCATCACAGATAACGGAAAACTGAAAAAGCACCGCATCTTGAAGCATGGTGTTTGACTGAAAATCATCCCAATTGTGGACACTGATGTATTCGTTGATCCTGGTTGTCGCTTTGAGGATTTCCCTAAAACGGCTTAAGCTATTGTCAGCCTTTTTCATAAATCAAAACCAATTTATCTTTGACGGATGGCCATACCTCCTCTTTAAATTGATCCCTCCAGCCAATATCTATGGGACGTCCTACCCTTTTTTCAAGTTTGTATTTGATATCAGCCAGGTCAAAATACGTAAATGTGTCTGCAGTTTGTATGGCCACATTGATGTCGCTTTCCGCATTTACCCGCTTAGTGGCAAATGAACCATATATCCATGCTTTTTCTACTTTCTGGAACCTACTGATCACATCTACCAAGTCGGAAAGGTTTCTTTTGTAATTGAATTTTTGGTAGTTGCGGTAAGCGACCACGTGATGGGAGAGTTTTAGGGCCTCCGTTGCGAACTCATGGTCTTCTCCAATAGTAGACGCCACCTTTTCCGCTACCCAAGGAGTTAGTAAGATTTCCGGGGAGACGTCAAAAATGGAGATGAGCTTGGTAACTTGCGGCTTGGTCAATTTCCGGATTCCTCTCTCCGCCTTACTTAGAATGGCCTGATCTACTTGCAGGAGGTCGGAGACATGCTTAAGCGTCCATTTTTTTTGCTTTCTGAGTTTCCGGATTTTATCTCCAAATGGGTTTATCATGAAGAATAGCTTTATTGACGAATATAGGCATATAAATAAAAAAAGCAAGACCGAAATCTTGCTTTTTTTATACTAAAAATAACGTTAGCGACTATACCTTAGGAAGTTTCCAGCCATTGTGATAATCTGCCTTTGCTATCTTGTTTGCTTCAGCTTCCGTGAAGGCTCCTTTTGTACTATCCCAAAAGATTTTCTTGCCCAATTTGTAGGCCACGTTACCCATGTGGGCGTTAATTGCAGCTACCGAACCAGTCTTGATACCGCATTTAAGCATGGAGGGATCATTTGCCTTGATGGATTCCACGAAATTCTTGCAATGCAGCTGTTGGGCGTTTCCTTCTGGCTTAATCAAGGTAATGCTCTCGATTTTTTCCTTTCGCTGCCCGTTTACGTTTTCCGTTTCAGAAATCACCTTCCATCCTCCTCTATTGACTACAAGGGTAGCATTATTACCGATGAACGCTATCCCTTCGGTAGTGCCGTAATTGCCACCGTCTATTCCAGTTGCGTGTTCCCAAAGCATGTTAAACCCATCATACTCATAAACGGTCTGCAGGGTATCCGGAGTCTCGGAAGCATCATCCGGATAAGCAAGTTTGCCACCCGACGCCATAATGGATTTTGGGGCACTTACACCCATAGCAAATAAGGCAATGTCGATTTCATGCACGCCCCAGTCCGTCATCAAACCTCCGGCATAGTCCCAAAACCAGCGGAAATTAAAATGGAACCTGTTTTCGTTGAACGGCCGACTCGGCGCTGGACCCAACCACATGGCATAGTCAACTCCAGGAGGAGGCGTGCTATTTGGCTTTACCGGCACGGGATTCATCCATCCCTGATAAGCCCATGTTTTTACGAGTCTGATGTTGCCCAACTGCCCGGACTTTACAAAATCGATCGCTTGTGCATATTGGGAACCGCTTCGCTGCCATTGTCCTACTTGGATGATTTTGCCGTACTTATTGGCCGCTTTCACCATCAGGTTACATTCTTCAATGGAGTTTGCCAGTGGCTTTTCCACATAGACATGCTTTCCTGCCGATAAACTATCTATCAGGTTCAGACAATGCCAATGATCTGGAGTACCGATGATTACAGCATCGATATCCTTGTCTTCCAGCATCTTGCGGTAATCTTTGTATTGCTTTGGCTTTTTACCCCGTAGCGATTCTACATTTGCACTACGCTGATCCAATACACTTTGATCGATATCCGCCAAGGCAACGCAGTTGACTTCGGGTAGCAAAAGGTGGCTGTTCATGTTGGACCATCCCATGCCTTTGCAGCCAATCAGACCGATATTAATCTGGTCACTAGCTCCTACCCTGTTTCTGAGCGCTTCAAGATGGTTCGCCGTGATGACGTTCGGCAAGGCTGCCATGCCCGCGGAAGCTAAAAGGGACTTTTGGATAAATTTTCTTCTTGTATTCATTTCACAGTCTCGTAGGTAAATTAATCTAGCTTTCGAACCCAAATGTTTCTGTAGCTTACCAGATCTCCATGGTCTTGCAGGTGAATGGGCAATGCCGCCGGATGCGCCTCGTAATGAGGAATACCGATGTACATAGTCGGACCCTTTAGTTCTACGTTATTCTGAACCAATACCCCATTGTGAATGACTGTAATCCGCGCCGGAGAGATCAACATCCCATTTTGATTAAATCGTGGAGCGGTGAAAATAGCGTCATAGGTGTTCCACTCACCTGGAGCACGCATGGCATTGGCAAGTGGTGGGTGTTGCTTATAGATGCTTGCCGCCATCCCGTTCGTATAGGTCTCATTATCGTAAGAGTCCAATACCTGCAGCTCGTATTTTCCCATAAAGAAAAAACCTGAATTCCCACGTCCCTGACCGGTTCCCTTCACAACAGTTGGTGCAGACCATTCTACATGTACCTGAACATCACCAAAGGAATCCTTTGTGCGTATACCTCCTGTGCGTGGTACGACAGTAAAGGCCCCGTTTTCTACTTTCCATGGAGCAGGGGTGCTTCCATCTTTATCACTTACCCAAGCATTCAGGTTATTTCCGTCGAATAGGACAATGGCATCCGCCGGTGGCAGGTGATTTTCTTTTCCGGGAGCAACTTTTTTCACTACTGGGGTGTAAAACTCTGTGGCCTGGGGCGGCAATTTTACTTCTTCCTGTTGTGCCATAGAAGGAGACAGTAAAAATAGGCCCGAAATCAGACCTAGGGAAAGCGCGTGTAATTTCATAGAAGATAGAAGTTAAGTTTATTGTCAACTTCAAAATAAACGAATATCGGGAAATAAATGCGACCATTCGTCAATAATTTTTACGTATCACCTTCTAAGGAACGAGACTTCCTACTCCATTGACAAAGGCATTTACCTAAAATAAAAGGGTACAAAAAAGATTGCTAAAGTTCCCTCAAGAACAATTAAGGTGCCCTACTACTTTTGGGGAGTAGGTTAAAAACGTTGACGAAGTGTTACATAGGGTTTGCGTTTACGGGGCTGGCTTTCCTCATCTAGATGCGTCCTCGCCAAAATCGCCATAAATCACCCAAAGTTTTTTGCTTCGGCGTTTATCCGTATTTTTGGCCCATGCAATTGAAAACAGTAGCGCTAACGCCGACGCATTGGAAAGAGTATGAGTTGTTGGATACAGGAGGGTTTGAAAAGCTGGAGCGATTCGGTGACTATGTAATCAGTCGACCGGAGCCGCAGGCTATTTGGGATAAGCGGTTATCACCAGATGAGTGGCGCAAGTTGGCCCACGCACATTTCGCAAAAGAAAAAGGAAATCCCGAAAAAGGAAGTTGGGAAATTTTAAAAAAAATGCCCGAGCAGTGGACCATCGGCTACGAAAATCCCGACGGCTTGCGTATGACGCTGAACCTTGCCCTTACCTCCTTCAAACATATCGGCTTATTCCCGGAACAAGCTGTAAACTGGGATTACATTACGGATACTTTGAAAGATTTCCCCCCCGGAAAGGCAAAGGTGCTTAATCTCTTCGCCTATACCGGCGCCGCAAGTGTGGCCGCCAAGGCGGCAGGAGCGGATGTCACGCATTTGGATGCCGTCAAGCAAGTAGTAACTTGGTCCAAATTCAACATGGAAGCCTCCGGTCAAAAAGACATACGCTGGGTGGTAGATGACGCCCTGAAATACGTACGCCGGGAAGTAAGAAGGGGCAGCCAATATCAGGGAATTATCCTGGATCCACCCGCCTACGGCCGCGGTCCAAATGGAGAGAAATGGATTTTGGAAGACAATATCAATGAACTCCTGAAACTATGTGCGCAGCTTCTGGATCCGAACGTCCATTTCCTCTTGGTGAACATGTACTCATTGAGCTTTTCATCTATGATTGCGGCAAATCTAGTACAATCGAATTTTTCCGGCATTGAAAATGCGGCACACGGTGAACTGTACCTTGAGGACAAATTTGAAAAAAAACTCCCCTTGGGAATCTTTTACAGATTTAGAAGCAATCCCTGAGTAAAACGCTTCCATCTAATGCCTACGCAATGAACAACCGACAGCTATTTCTCTCGACGCTAGCCCAAACTACTGATTTCCCGCTCTTGTTGGAAATAGAACGGGCTGAGGGAATTTATCTATATGGACAGGACGGCCAAAGATACATTGACCTTATTTCCGGCATCGGGGTAAGTAATGTTGGTCATCGCCACCCCAAGGTGCTGGAGGCTATTCAGGAACAACTGGACAAATACCTACACCTCATGGTTTATGGTGAGTATGTACAGACACCCCAAACCAGGTTGGCCGCTGCCCTTTGTGAAACCCTTCCTGAGCGCCTAAATAATGTATACCTTGTCAACAGTGGCAGCGAGGCGGTAGAAGGTGCACTGAAGCTCGCCAAAAGGTATACCAACCGCAGGGAAATCGTTTCCTGCGTCAATGCTTATCACGGTTCCAGTCACGGTGCTCTTTCCGTCGGGGGAAATGAAGTGTTCAAGCGCGCCTACAGGCCTTTGTTGCCGGGGGTATCGAACATACACTACGGAAGCTTCCATCAGCTAAGCACCATTACCAAAGAAACCGCCGCCGTCATCATTGAGACCATACAGGGAGAAGCAGGAATCCGCATTGCGTGTAGGGAATATTTCCAAGCGCTAAGGGAACGCTGTGATGAGGTAGGTGCGCTTTTGATTGTGGATGAAATACAAGCAGGATTTGGACGAACCGGAAAATTCTGGGCCTTCGAACATTTTGACTTCGTTCCTGACATGGTCGTCTGCGCCAAAGGGATGGGAGGAGGTATGCCCATCGGCGCATTTATAGCCCCCCAGCATATCATGGCTGCATTCAAAAACAATCCCCTTCTTGGGCATATTACCACTTTTGGTGGCCATCCTGTTTCCGCAGCGGCATCTTTTGCTACGCTCCAGGTCCTTCGCGGAGAAAATGTCATCGCCGAAGTAGACAAAAAGGCTGACCTTTTCAGAAGTCTCCTGGTGCATCCAAAGATCAAAACAATACGCAATAAAGGGCTAATGATGGCGGTAGAGTTTGAATCCTTTGAGATTCTCAAGCCCATTATTGACAGAGCGATACAATTGGGCGTCATTACCGACTGGTTTCTATTCTGTGACAACTCCATGCGCATCGCCCCACCATTGATTATTACTAGGGAGGAAATCACCTTGGCATGCAAGCTGCTGCTCAGCGCGATAGACGGGGATTAGCCGACGAATTGGCATTATCTAAAACAATGGCACGATAATTCAGGTATAGTGTATGCAAACTAGAAATTGAACTTTATGAAATCAGATAAGCAAGTGTCCTTTCCCGTTTCCAAAGCAAGTGAGGAATGGAAAAAGGAATTGGATCCGGAAACGTATTACGTGTTGCGAGAAAAGGGGACTGAAAGACCTTACACGGGAAAATACAATTTGAATAAAGACACTGGGATTTATGAATGCGCCGGCTGTGGAAATCCGATCTTTCATAGCAGGCATAAATACGACAGTGGCTGCGGGTGGCCAAGCTTCACAGAACCGGTATCACCCGACGCAATAGTCGTCGAGATGGACCGCTCCCACGGAATGATCCGTGAGGAAATTTTATGTGCAAACTGCGGAGGGCATCTCGGTCACCGGTTTCCCGATGGCCCCAAGGATAAAGGAGGAATACGTTATTGCATCAACTCCTTATCCATGGATTTTCGGAAAGAGGGACAGGATAACGGATAGCCTAAAAAAAGCCTTACTTATTGGGATAATTTTCAAACGGGTAAGGGTTTGCCGGTTAATTGGGAGACGGAACTCCTAATTAAACGGTGGCAAGTTATAGCCGATGAAAGGCAATAATTTGTGTAAACAAGTACTATTTTTAGGCATGATTATCAGGTGAGGTTGCTGATATTAAAGCCACAATGGTTATAATTGTGAAAAATTCATACATTTTACCTTTAAAAGCATAAGAACAACCTTTTATCCCATGAGAAGAAACTGCCTTATTGTATTCTACGTTGCTATTTTTGCCAGTGCAGCCGCTTTTCCGTTTTCAAATGCCTTTGCCCAGGAAAATGGATTAAACAGCGGATCCATCAAAAGCCAGTTTGACTACATCAAAGAGGTTTCTACCAACTACCAAGACTATAAAGTAGTAAAAAGAAACCATCTGGATCAACTGGAAGCCAACATTACGGATTCCATCAGTGCTTATCAGCAGCAAATTGCCGAGATCAAAAAGTCGCTTGGAGAGCAAAAATCCAACATTGACGGACTAAATGAGGAAATAAGCCGAACGAATGAAGCGCTGGAAGAGGCCATATCTCAAAAAGACAGCTTTTACTTCTTTGGCACCTACGTGCACAAAAACCTATACAACAACCTGATGTGGGGGCTGGTGATCGTGCTGGCATTGGTTTTGGTCATTTCCTATATCCGATTTAAACGCAGTCATGTCATCACCGCTGAAACAAAAAAGCGTCTTGACGAAGTGCAAGAGGAATATGATCAACATAGAAAAAATACGTTGGAAAGAGAGCGAAAACTGAACCGCCAATTGGTAGATGCACTCAATAAAAAATAATGGAACCGGAAAAACATCCATAGCGGTAGATATGGATGGGGTGCTGGCGAATGTATATGCCAGATTTCTTGAAATGCACAAGTTGGACACCGGGGAAATATTTTCACCAGACTACTTGATCGGCAAGCCCGAAGCAGTAGCATTTCCACACATCCTAAAGCATGTCAATAGTGCCGGGTTTTTCCGGTCAGCGGATCTGATTCCCGGCTGCCGTGAGGTCATGGAACGGCTAAATGAGGTTTATGCGGTGTTTATCGTCTCGGCAGCGATGGAATTCCCGAATAGCCTAAAAGAAAAATATGACTGGCTTGCAGAGCATTTCCCGTTTATCCACTGGAGTCAGATCGTCCTTTGTGGTTCCAAATCCCTTATCAACACAGACATCATGATTGATGACCATTTCAAGAACCTGGACTTTTTTAAAGGGAGTAAAACATTGTTGTTTACACAGCCCCACAATGCTATTGCAGATCCCGGTAGGCATATTCGGGTCCATAACTGGGAGGAAATTGCACGGCTACTGCTGTAAACTTGAATCCACTCTAAATTTAGAAAAATACGGTTCTGTGCGGATCAATTTAGTACGTTATGCCCCGGATGCTAAAAAGTGATTCTCCCAGTAGGAACATCCACTTCTCCGGATTTCGTTTGAGTTACTGGTTATCTTAAGGTGGTAAGAATCGTCCTTCTCTTTTTATCGCTTCGATCATAAAGCTAATATGGCACCAAGACGACTACTATGGGCGCTACAAAGATGTAGTGCCTACGTATCGTCTTGGTGCCATTTGCATTACCCGAAACGGTTTATGCAGCATGATGCCTATTTCGCTTCAACGATGCCCTCTAAGCCCTTGTGCTGCTTCGGCTTCGGCAGGAAGGCAATGAATACTGCGCCGAGCAGGGCCACGCCGATCAATACCGAAAAACCAACAGTATAGCCAACAGCTTCGCTATACAACACACCCAACAAGACGGGAAAAAGTGCTTCGGCGACTCCATCGGCCACGAGGATAATCCCCATCGTCCTTCCCAAAGCCTTGATCCCAAATAAATCAGCAGCCATCAACGGGATAATCATATAATCCCCACCCAATCCAATACCGAAAATCACGGCAAAAATATAGATCCTCCCGGTAAAATCAGGCACAAGAAGCAAGGGAATCGCGGACGCTACGATCAGGTAAATCGCCAGCATTACGTGCTTTCGGTTAAAAATATCCGCCAAAAAGCCCATCAATACCCGTCCGATCAAACTCGACAGCAAAACAAAAGACATGACCTGCGCAGCATCGGTTTGGGAAAAGTCTAAATCACTGAGATATAATTTGATGTGCTGGCTGACACCACCTACTACCCCAATGGAACACATACTGCCTATGGCCAGGAGGTAGAAGCTGCGGTCCCTGAGGATCTCTCGCATGGTAACCCCTTTAACCGCAGGTATGGCCACTTGCTTCTTGTTTGGAGTGGCCCTTTCCTTATGGGCATTGTCCCGGATAAAAAACGCCACCCCGAAGATCAACGCAAAGCCAATTCCCCCCAAAATCGCGAGTGCTGTATTCCAGTCAAACATCGATTCCAACTTGGCCGCTAATATGGGAACTACTGCTCCCCCCGTACCAATTCCCAGATAGGCGATTCCCATGGCTTTACCCCTGTTTTTGTCAAACCAGCGGGATATCAAAACCTGTGAAGGCAACGGCCCTGCAAAAACATATCCCAACGCATTGAAAACATAAAACACATAAAACAATTCCAGTGAACTGCTAAAGGCAATACCGATAAAGGCAATGGCCAACATCAATGCCCCAGTCATCATCAGGCTCCTTGGGCCATATTTGTCAATCAACCATCCCGCAAAAAAGCCAAATAAAGGAGCTACAACAAGCTTTCCCACCGCATTGCCTGAGGTGATCTGTGTCCTTGACCAGCCTCTCTCTTCCATGATAAAGTCAAAAAAGAAGGGCAATCCATAAATCCCAAATCCGACGACAGCAAAAAGCGCCAGAAAAGCAGTAACAACAATATAGGTTTGTGAACTTTGGGGGGCACTGTTTTCTATTTCGGGTGATATTGTCTTATTATCCATTCGCTGGGTATGAGTTATAATTTATAAATGCTATAATAATATGGGTTTTCGCGCTAATAACCGTCATTCTATGCCTAATTTTTATCCCCTCACATACTATTCGGGAAACCTGAACGCTAGATTCGAAAAAAGCAAATCCCTACCGAAGAGTCGGTAGGGACATGAATTACAATCTGGGAATACTTAATCCGCCGTCTACCATGATAACCTGACCCGTAGAATAGGGGAAATTACCGGTAGCAAGTGAAGCCACAGCAAGTCCCACATCCTCAGGAAGGCCCCATCTGGAAGTGACGCAAAGGCCTTCCGCAAGAAGTTTATCGTATTTTTCCTTGACACCTGATGTCATATCGGTAGCTATGATTCCTGGTCGCACTTCATATACGGGGATATTGTATTCCCCCAGCCGCACGGCAAACAACTGCGTAGCCATACTCATTCCTGCTTTAGCGACGCAGTACTCGCCCCGGTTGACAGAAGCTATTGTGGCGGAGATAGAAGACACATTGATAATCGCCCCTTGGAATTCAGGGTCTGCTTTCCGCTGGGAGATCATCCAGTTGGCTGCCGTTTGAGACAGAAAATACGCGGAGTTGAGGTTCGTTTTCAGCACGTAATCAAAACTTTCCTCTGTTGCCTCCAGAATATCCTTTCGTTCTTTTGGTGCGACTCCGGCGTTGTTTACCAAGACGTTTAGCCTGGCAAAGCGCTCCCGTATGGTATCAAAGATCGCCTGACGCTGGGCTGCATCGGCAACATCTCCTCTACAATAGACGACTTCAGCGCCCAACTCTCTCAGTTCTTGCAGGCTATCAGCGGTATCCTCTTCCGCGCGCATCCCATTGATCGCGAGATCAAATCCATTCTTTGCTAGACTCTTGGCAATCCCAAGTCCTATTCCTCTGGATCCACCTGTTACTAAGGCAACTTTCTTCATCTGTTTATATTTTGCTTTTTTTTGTTGGCCAATAACTTATCCCGCATTCTAAAAAAACTTTGTGGTCTCTGTGCAACCTTGGTGCCCTCCGTGATTCCCTAAAAAAAGACCACTAAGCACACAAAGAAGACACAAAGCGCACAAAGAATTTAGAGGGATAGCCTTTCCCGATCAGAATGGCAGAATCTCGCTATAAATAACCATCCCCTGTGTGTCGCCCCCCGTCATGGATATTTCATCTGTTTTGTTTCTGTTTTTCAGCGTCCATCACTTGCTCCCTACCATAGCCTCAGGCTTCATGTTCCGATCTGGAAAGCTGCCCCTTCCATCGATAAATTGAGTTACTTGACGTTGATGTGGTCGTTAGGTTATAATCAAAGTTCTGGTATGTCCACCCAAGCCCTTTTTTCCCAGCTTTCAATTCCCTTTTCAGCCAGTTGTACCCCTTTGGCACCTTCTTTCATCCCCCAAGGGAAAGGCTCATCAAGCACCACGTGCTTCAAAAACAACTCCCACTGCACCTTAAACGCATTGTCAAAAACCTCCTGTTCCGGCACCTTTGCCCAGCCTTCATAAAAATTAATGGGCTGCACAATATCTGGATTCCAAACGGGCTTTGGTGTATTGCCATAGTGCTGAATGTAGCATTCTCTAAGTCCGGCAACAGCCGATCCTTTGGTCCCGTCTACCTGTACGGTCAACAGATCGTCTCTTCGTACCCGTACGGTCCATGAGGAATTGAAGTGGGCAACGATGCCACCTTCGAGTTCAAAGGTCGCATAAGCTGCATCATCGGCGGTGCATTTATACGCTTTGCCTGCTTCGTCTACCCGCTCCTTTATGTGGGTAGCACCGTAGCAGGACACCGCCTTCACTTTTCCAAAAATATTATCCAATACGTACCTCCAGTGACAAAGCATATCTACGATAATGCCGCCGTCATCTTCCTTGCGGTAATTCCAGGATGGACGCTGGGCCGGCACGGTATGTCCCTCAAATACCCAGTAGCCAAATTCCCCCCGAACCGATAAAATCTCCCCAAAAAACCCGTTTTCAATCAGTCGCTGTAATTTTCTCAGCCCTGGAAGCCAAAGTTTGTCCTGCACGACACCGTGCTTGACACCTGCTGCTTCACACAGGGCATGCAATTCCAAAGCGGTCTGAGTATCCACAGAGACGGGTTTTTCACAATACACGTGTTTTCCTTTTTGTATTGCCTGCTTTACGGCATCTGCCCTTCTGCCCGTTGTCTGCGCATCAAAATAAATGCTGTAATACGGATCATCCATCACCGAATCCAGATCCGTGGTGGTCTTACTTACGCCTGACATTTTGGTCAACTCATCCAGCTTGGATTGATTTCTTCCTACAAGTACAGGATCCGGCATGATGGTATCCCCATTTGGGAGCTTGACGCCTCCCTGTTTGATGATCGCAACAATGCTTCTCATCAAGTGTTGATTGGTGCCCATCCTTCCGGTCACCCCGTTCATGATTATTCCGATTTTATGTTCCATGGTATTCGATTAGTTTTTTGGTTATGCTGTGATTGATGATTTCCCGTACTACTTCCATTAACAGGATTTGTAACTTGAGACAATATTGGCTAGAAATTCCTGCTGATCGGAAGCCCAATGGCGGTCTGAGAAAATCTCCACCTCATTGAACCCGCTAAAACCGGCTTCTTCTACCCAGCCTCTGATTTGTTTGATGGGAATACAGCCCTCCCCCATTAGGCCTCTATCGTTGAGCATGTCTACAGTGGGACTTACCCAGTCACAAATATGAAAGGCAAAAAGGTTCCCATTGGCACCGCAGCGCTTAATCTCCTTTTCCAAGTGGGGATCCCACCAAAGGTGGTAAACGTCCGCGGCAATGCCCACAAACTCCGACCCGATCGCTTCGGCCATGTCATTTGCCTGTTCCAGCGTATTTACTGCAGAGCGGGTGTCGGCATACATGGGATGTAGGGGTTCTATGGCAAGCTTAACACCCGCCTCTATGGCATAGGGCAATACTTTTTCTATTCCTGCCTGTATTTGTGCGCGTGAGGTTTCGAGGGATTGACCGGGATCCGCTCCACAGACAAGTACAATCATCTCCGCCCCGAGAGCTGCGGCTTCATCGACGGCTTTCAGGTTGTCCTCTATCGCCTTTTGGCGCGTTGCGGCAACGGTAGACGGAAAAAATCCGCCTCGGACGAGGGAAACAATCTCCAGTCCATGATTTCTTAATCGGTCTCCGGACGCGGCAATGTTACGTCCCTCCAAATATTGCCTCCAGACAGATATCCCTTTGACTCCGGCAGCTTCGTAGCGTTCTCCTGCTTCCTCAAGCGACCAGGATTTGGTCGTGATGGTATGGATGCAGAGTTTGCTTAGGTTTTCTATGGGTGTCGCACTCATGAAAGACAATTAAAAAAGGTGTAGTATTTTTCTTCAGAAATGATTCTTGAGACATAAAGTGCCAGTTCGCGGGCATGGTAGTCACCCCACATGCTGGATTCTTCACAGGCAATGGTTTGGCCTTTGGGGACATTGTCCCAGCCATTGGGCTGATGGTAGATGGAATGCAGCAGTATTCCCTGATGTGCCGGATCGGTGCTCAAATACGGCTCCTGAAGCAGGGTTTTCAAGACGCTAAGCCCCGCTTGCCAGTATTTGGTCCCACTTTCGGTATCTCCTTTTTCGTTCAGGTATTTGCCCAGACGTAGCAGACCCTGAGCGCCGATGGCAGCTGCCGAACTGTCTACCGGTTCGAATGCATTATATGGATCAGCAGGGCTAGCGAGGTAATCACCAAGTTTATGAAGCTGAGGCGCTCCGGTATCCCAGTATGGGATCCCATCAATCGGGGTATGATCTATGTAGAAATCACAGGTAGCTTTGGCGGCCTGAAGCATATACTGCTCAATCTCCGCCCTGGATCCATACGCCGAGAGATCAGCATCGGATAGCGTCTGTATGTACTCCAGCTCTTCGGCAAAGCCACACATGGCCCAGGCCAATCCCCGTGTCCACGTGGAAAAACCGGTGTACCCCTGTTGGGAATTGGGGCAACGGAAGTTGCCATCATTGGTGTTGAAAACACTTTCATGGGCAGTCCTTCCCCAGATATCGTAGCGATCGCGGCCTTTACCATAGAACACCGAATAATCCGCAGTGGCCTTTGCATGTTGTAAACCCCGTACAAGCAGGTTTACTCTTTTGTCATTTTCTTCCTGCAATACATGGCCGAGACTATGGCTCAACATCAAGATCCGCACGGTACGGATGGTATCCACAAAAAGCGAGTGAGGACCATTGAAGGAATAGATAAAGCCGCCGTTGTTTATGGTTGTCCATCGGCTAGCCTGCACAGCTCCAGAGATCTTAAGGGCCAGTTCATAAAAATTCTTTTCCCATTCATTGTGTGGGATTTTGCCCTCTACCATCAGGCGCAACAAGTTGCCATAGGTACTTGCGTTGTTGAATCCATGGTCATGCACCCCCGTATGGCTTATGTGCGGTGCCATGAGGCGAAGCGTGTTTTCCTTTGCCGAGTCCAGAAACCGTTGCTCTCCGGTGGCGTCGAATTGTAGAATGGCAGATCCATATTGAAACCCCTGTGTCCACTCGGTCCATCCACGGGTATCGTATTTACCATTTACGGTAAATACAGGAGATCCCTTGTCTTTTGGGTATTCCTTTTCTATGGCATCAATTTTTTCACCCGAAAGCTGCCAAAATCGGTCCAATGCGCCTTTAAGATCTTTGGGTTTGATGTCAAAATCTATTTTAATCATGTTTGTGAAGGGGATTAGAATGCGTTCTATAAAATATTCTTCCGTGAACCGGTCCTAAAAAACCGAACGGTTTATTTTTCATTAAGCTTGTACTTTTAAACTTGGCAATAAAGGTAAGTTGCCGCAGCTTATTTTTAAAGGTGTTTTTTTGTTTATTGCTGGTACTTTTCGTTTTCGATCTGTCTAAACTCCGACGGAGTCAAGCCTGTTTTCTTTTTGAAAATGCGGCTGAAGTAAGACGGATCTTCATAGTTTAGCTGATAGGCAATTTCCTTATTTGAAAGATCGGTATAGATAAGGTACCTTTTCGCCTGTAGAATTAACCGCTCCATCAGCAACTCTCCCGCCGTGCTTCCGGTGATTTTTTTGACATATTTGTTCAGTAAGGCGGGGGAAAGAGAGAGTTGGTCGGCATAATCCTGTACCAGGTGGTTTTGCCGAAACTGTTGCTCTAGGAGGGTGTTGAACTGTTGAACCAGTGTAAAGTGCGGATCGAGCATGTTTTTCTTTTCCGCAAAATAATGGACATAATATTGCTTGCACTTCAGCAAAAAAACCTGAAGGTAACTTCTCAAAATCTCCTTTGCCAGTTCCTGTGGCGTGGTGTATTCCTTTTTGATAGTATGGATAAGAGAAAGTATGTCCTGAAAACCTACCTGATCCAGGTTTAAAATCGGAATCATCGTGGGGTTGTTGAAAAAGGGCAACTGAAACAACAAATCCTCGTGGAAAGTATCCAATGCATAAAAATCCTTCGAAAAAACCAGCAGATATCCGTGATAATCCTCTTCCCTCGATATCAAGTGTACCTGACCGGGGGATAAAAAGTGAATGCTGTTGGATTGAATTTCATGCGTAGCAAAATCGATCTCATGTCTCCCCGCCCCGGTCACAAAGACACAGATCTCATAATATTTGTGCCGATGGGGACGGTCCGTTTCGTGGGGATAGGTTTTATTGCTGATCGTCTTTCCCTGTACCTCATAGAGCTGAAAGGCCTGCTGCTGTGGCGTATAGGGCATTTCGTACGTTTTGATCGGATCCAACATAGCAAGTAAGGCGAAGAGGAGAAAGCGAAGTTACAAATCAAACCGTATTTCCCTATGCTTCAAGCCAAATCTTATCCCCGCACGTAGAGTAGCACTACACAAAACTTCTTGGTGAAGTGCCGTAGTGTTTCTTAAAGAGTTTGCTGAAATATTTAGGATCGTTAAACCCACATTCGAAGCCTACTTCCGACACGTTCATTCGTTTTCGTGCCAGTAAGTGTTCGGCTTTTTGAAGGCGAAGCTTAATAATAAGATCAGAGGGCGAGGTGTCCAGCACCTCTTTAAACAAGCGATAACACTTTATTTTGGAGATCCCCAGCTGTTGGCTCAGCATTTCTACGCGGAAGTTCGGATTGGCATACTGGTCCTTGATGATATGCATGGCCTGTTGAACCAAACGTTCATTGGGACTTAGATGCAGGGAGTCTTCCTCTTCCTGACTCACAAGGGTGTGAAGCAGCTTTTCTTCCAGGTATTTCTTCCGCTGCTGAAGCTGTCCGAGGAGCTTCTTGTGGATAAACTCACTGCTGCTCGGCAGTTGAATAAAGGTGTCTATGCCCAGGTCCATTAATTTTTCCTGGATTCCATACCCCATAAATTCGTAAATATAAATTACGGGAAGGCCCACCCGATGTTCTCGTGAGTCTTGAATAGTCGCCATAAGATCCAATAGTTTTTGGCTAATCTTTTCATTGTAAATAATGAGCGCATCAATATCCAGCTGATGAACGACAGCCGCCACCTGAACCAAATCTTCCTCCACGATAAGGTTTATGAGCTCGGTATCGATGATCTTTACCAAACTGTCGATTTCAAACAACTTGCCTGCTACGACCACATTGAAGGTATCTTGCTTTAGCTGTTCCTTATACCCAAGTGTACTCCATACCGAGACTGGATTGGCTTTATGGGCTGATTTGTACGGCAGACAAATTTGGAGGGTCACCTCTCCTTTCGTGTCAAAAGACATACTACCTCCCAAATCCACCAATATCTTCTCCGCAACCCGAACATGCGGACTCGATTGGATGATCTGCGGGAAATTTTGCAGCAATATCACACTCGTTGACCTAATCTTAATACAGGTGCTATTCTCCACCATCCACGCCTCTATCGTGAGCTGTGTTCCGCCTTCGATAAACTTGATAAGCTCTCGGAGTACACAGTGAAAAAACATCTTTGTACGTAATACATCTATTTCCACCCACTCGTCCTTTAGCTGATAATCACATACCAGTAAGATATCACGCTTTCTCAACCGTGTCCGGAGGTCCCCGGTAAGGTTTTCAAACAGCTTGGAAAGATGGGTCATAGAGGACTTGGAATCCTCCAAGTGGTCTAGGAGGGAAAGGTTTTCCCAGTCCTTTAGCTCCTTTATTAGGCCGTCTAGTTGTGCCAACAGGTTCCTTTTCTCGGATTTATCGGTAATAGCCATAGAGTCGAGCCGGGAGCGAACATAGCTTAGCGGACCCTGGAACTGGTTTAATACAAAGCTTTTAAACTTCTCTATTTCAAATTCAGGATCCTTTTGTTGGTGGTGCAAGGCAAGCAAATTTGATTTTTGTTCAAGAATTTCTTTGTTCTTTCGATCAAGGTCCGCATTCGTGAACATAAGTGCTTTCTTTTGTTCCTCAATGGTTCGTGTCCGTTCTTCGATCAAGGACTCAAGCCTTTTTCGCTGATGCTTATTGCTGCGATGACGGATATATACGATTCCCGAAAACAATCCAACCAACATGACTAACTGGAATACTGGCGACTTCCAGAAGGGCATCGGGATAGCTATTTCTAGCGACGCGACCTCGGTTCCCTGTTCATCCGCCTGATTTTTCGCATACAAAACATAATTTCCGGGTGCAAGGTCATTGTATCGGACTAAGTTTGTCTCCGGAAGTACTTTCCAGCCTTTTTCCAAGGGATCCAGCCTGTATAGGACCTTGTTTGTAGGGTTCGTGGTGAAGAGTATTGGCGTAATTGTCGCTTCAAAACCGTCATAATGGTACTTAGCAAGGAAGGAATGGTCGCTATACCTCCGTGAGGCTTTCAGCCGTGGCAGGTCGTACGTCAGTGAGAGGCGCTTTGGGTTGAAATAATTTACCCCCTTCACCCCACCAAAAAACAGGGTTCCGCGTTCGTTCTGGAAATAGGAGCCTTCCGAGAATTCGGCAGACTGCCAGCCTTCATCCGGTGGCAATACGCTCACCTGAAAGCTTTCCCGGTCTATGGCTGCGATACCTTTTGTGGTACTCGCCCATACATGCTTGTCTCCCTCTAGCAGACCGTAGACCAACTGGCTTTGCAGGCCTTCCTTTTCCGTGATTTGATGGATAAAGCCTTTCTTCGGATGATAAATACTAATTCCAGCCAAGGTGGAAAACCAGTAGTTTCCCGAAATCTTATCAAGGTAGATGGAATACACACTGTTGTCTAGCAATCCATTTTCCTGATTTAATATGACCGCCTTCCCCTTTTCGAAGAGGACTACCCCATTATTCTCTGTCGCTAGCCACAATTTCCCGTTGCCCTTCACGATCTTGCGTACTTTGAAGTTATGTAACTGTTCCTGTCCGGTAAAAGGTACAAACTGCTCCTTTTCCATACTGAACTTCGATACACCACCCCAGCAGGCTACCCAAAGACAGTTTTCTTCCGGGTCTTCCATCACCGCATAGTTACGTCCCGTAAGGAGGTGCGGGGTTGCATCTGCATTGAAATAATCAATTTTTCCATCCTTGCTGACACGGAGTAATCCTCCATAGGTGCCGGCCCACATGTACCCTTTGCTATCCAAGAAAAGGCTCCTCACCCGCTTCCAGTCGGCAGGGTTATTGGGAGGATGTATATGTAGAACTTTGAAGTCTTTCCTGGATGGATCTCCGTAATAGATTCCGGCATTATAATACCCCAGCCAAATTTTTCCTTCTTCATCTTGATGAATCGCCCTTACGGTTTCCGCAGGCAGTTCCGTGAACTCCTTGGACAGTCCTGAAATAGCATAAATGTCACTTGACTGCTTATATGCCATGCTCAACCCACCGTCCTTAAGACCCAGCCAAATGTTACCAAACACGTCCTCGTGAATGGCGTAAATTTCATTGCTTTTTAGGCTATAGCTGTCAGACCCGTCGACGGTGTAATTGTGAAAACTCTCCCTGCTGATATTCTCCGCCCCATTTGGAAGAACAAATAGTCCAGTAGTAATGGTAGCAAACCAGAGATTTCCCGCTTGATCCCTGTATTGGTCCTTTATGACGAGATCGGGATAGAAGGTGGTAATAATTTTCTCAAAAGATGGTTTAGCTTCCTCAATAAAAACGCATTCCAAGCAAGCAATGAAGGTGTGCCCATCAAAACTATACCGCTCTCCGGCAACTTCTACCAAGGCGGTTTTGGCTGTGGACACCCCAACACGTTGTATATCCTGCGGAAATAAGAAATTATCAAAGCTTGTCTCATTCCGGAGGCGGCTTACTGAGGTTGAGTTGGACTGCACCCAAAGGCGATCTTCCCCATCAAGCATTATTTGTGAGATAAAATTGCCGCGAAGACTTGTGCTGTCGGAAGGATCATGTTTAAATACCTTGAAGTTTTGCCCGTCATAGAGATTAAGTCCATCCCAGGTCCCGATCCACAATGCTCCAGAAGGATCATTTACGATCTGATTGATCGAGTTGTTTGAAAGGCCGTCCTCCGCGGTAAATGACTTAAATTTGATATTCTGCCCCTGTGCGATAGGGACCAACGCGATCAACAGCCAAAAAAACAGAAAACTTCTCATTGTCGTATGGTTGGATTGGTTGAAGACATGCAAAAATACATCACCGTTTAGTGGGATGTATTACGATACTATTACCTTAATTTTACATCAAGATACCACCTTTGAAGGGAATTTTAGTATGTGAGGTTCATATTAAGGAAGAAAAACGCGCGGTTTCCCTATGACTGCCATACATCGTATCTGGCATGGGATTTTTTTATGGATTTCCAATTTGTGTTCATTGTGGTATGGTAGTTGTATCGTGTAATGTACATAAGGTAAAGAGCCTTGCCGTTTTACGGAATCATTTTATTAACCTTTAAACACGTATCAAAATGAAATCAGCTAAAATAATTTTCGGAGCATTGGCCGGAGTAGCCGTAGGGATTCAAATAGGACTTTTGATAGCTCCTGAGAAGGGAGAAGATACCCGAAAAAAATTATCAAAAAAAGGCGAGGAATACTTGGGAGACTTTAACAGCCAACTAAACCACCTTGTAAAAGGATTTTCTGACAAGTTGGATAAAATCAACAAGGAAATCTTTCACGCTGCCGAAGAATCTAAGAAAAAAAGCAACGAATGGGTCGGACAGGCGAGAGACAAAGCCAAGGATCAGATCAACTGAATTTAAATAAACCAAGAAAGGGCCAGCGGGTACATCCGTTGGCCCTTTTCTTTTTTTTCTTACCTTTAACCAAACTTAAAATCTACCACAATGTCACTAGAAAATAAAGTCGCTTTT
>WGNT01000187.1 GCA_016124425.1 Cytophagales bacterium | reverse complement strand
GAACAGACATAGAAGCAACAAATGAGATGGTGATGGACTTCGAAGAGGATTTATCTGAGGTTTTGGCTCCTTATCAGGACATTATTGAATCGGTGATTACCCAGATCGGTGAAGGAACCAGTGATGCGATGGAGGGTCCTACCAATGCGGCAACTCCTCATAAGGCGAAAATCACGTTGGCATTTGTGGAATATCAATACCGCGACGGCATCAACACCAATGGGGTAATGGAAGAAATCCGCGAACTGGCGGATGGATATCCCGGAGTTCAGGTAATCGTAGGAAAGCAAACCGCAGGACCTCCGGTGGGTAAGCCAATCAACATTGAAGTAAGCGGAGAGGATTTTGCAAAATTGGTGGATTTTGTTTCCGTGATGCGGGAACATATCAATGAAGCAAATATTCAGGGAATAGAAGAGCTAAAAACCGATCTTGAAGCTGGTAATCCGGAGCTGATTGTAAATATAAACCGTGAAAACGCCAGGCGCTTTGGACTTTCTACCAGTACCATTGCAAACGAACTTCGTACGGCCTTGTTCGGTCTGGAGGTCTCGAAATTTAAAGAAGGGGAAGATGATTACCCGATACAGCTTCGCTTGGCGGATAAATACAGGTACGATGTTGCCGCATTAATCAACAAAAAAATCAGCTTCCGGGATAAGTTCGGTAATCAAAGCGAGATCCCGATTTCTGCTGTTGCCGATCTGGAATACAGTTCGACTTTCGGGTCCGTCAAAAGGAAGGACCTTAATCGAGTAATTACCATATCTTCTAATATCACAGACGGATTTAATGCGACTGAAATAAACGAAAGCATCAAGGATCGCCTGCAGTCGTTAGAGACTCCTGATGGCATCACGATGAAATTTACCGGAGAGCAAGAAGAGCAGGCGAAATCTGCGGAGTTTTTGACACGGGCACTTTTGATTGCTGTGTCGGTAATCTTCCTTATCATCGTTGCTCAATTCAATTCGTTCGCTAGTCCGTTTATTATCATGGGTTCAGTGCTCTTTAGTACGATCGGTGTGTTTCTGGGACTGGTAGCATTCAACATGGATTTTGTGATCATCATGACCGGAATTGGAATTATTTCGCTTGCCGGTGTGGTTGTCAACAATGCTATTGTGCTGATAGACTATACCAACCTCGTTAGGGAACGCAAGCGGGAGGAGTTAGGGGTAAAGGAAGGCGATTACCTACCTTATGAAGAGCTGTTGGGAAGTATTATTCTGGGTGGTAAAACAAGACTTAGACCGGTATTGCTAACCGCCATCACTACGGTTCTCGGGTTAATTCCGCTGGCGATAGGGATGAACATAAACTTCGCTACGTTGTTTTCTTCCTTCGACCCCCAGTTTTATGTTGGTGGTGATAATGCGGATTTTTGGGGGCCAATGGCATGGACTGTAATATTTGGTCTAACCTTTGCGACCTTTCTCACGTTAGTACTAGTACCTGTGATGTATCTTCTTACTGATAAAGCCAATATGGCGCTAAGAAAGATAAAATGACAGCTAAAGAACTTTAATAAAGGTTGGTGGTTTTTTAAGTGTTCAAACCTCCGGGACTCTGTTCCGGAGGTTTTTTAGTTGTCTAAGGTTTTGTTTTCAATCCATATGCGTCTTAGCTGTGTGACTGAGGAGATACGCATAGGGTAGGGTTCTGTAATTTTCAGCCCGTATTCTTATTATTTTATCCCTTATGGATTACCTCACATGTATCGTTTGGCATACAGGTTTGGATCTTCGACTGTGTCGTTTAACAAAGCCCGCCGAATCCTACAGAGTGACGGTAGTCTGCATTACGTCGCTTATTTTTCAAAACGATTATTTTCTCTGTTTATATCCGCCATAAGAAGAGATGGATCGATTTCTATTGTTACGATTTGTGATAAAGGTCGGGCGATCAGTAGTTCTTTTACGGCATTTGTCCATGGCCACCGTTCGGTATGTATTCGCTGCGGAGACCCAGGATCCATTGGTTTTTCCCCCCGCTGCATGACCAATGGCAAATAAATTTGTTCTTTGCTACCATCTGTATAGGTGATCAACAAGTCGATAGGCATTGGCATTGCCCCGATCCTCTCCAGCGTAATCTTTGTCTGATCCCCTTCTGCGGTCACTTCCTTAATTCCGTAGTCAATTGTTTTTGTAGTATAGACCCAGTATTCCTTGAACCAGTCCAATTCCAGACCACTTTGTTTTTCCATTATCCTTATGACGTCGTTAGCATTGGGATGCTTGAATTTCCATTCATCCCAATAACGTAACATAGCCTTCGCAAACTGTTCCTTGCCGATGATGTATTCGAGTTGGGACAAGAATAGGGAGCCTTTAGAGTACGCCGCAGCACCGTAGGCGAAATTCGTCTGAAAATGATCGGCATGGGTGGAAAGCGGTTCTTCCATCCCGGAGGTAGCCAGACGCTCATATCCGGCGTAAGCGCCCCTGTGGGGAAATCCAGAAGCTTGATCTGAGAATAGATGGGCCATGGTTAAGTTACCGGCGTAGGTGGTAAAGCCTTCGTCCATCCACGAATACAGGCTTTCATTACTACCAAGTACCCCATGAAACCAGCTGTGAATCAGTTCATGGACCATCACGCCCACGAGGCTGCCCAAAGGACGTTGACCGGTGATGAGTGTGGACATCGGGTATTCCATCCCGCCGTCGCCTCCCTGTATGACAGAAAATTGCTTATAAGGATATTCTCCGAAGTTTTCGCTCATAAAGGTAATCGCAGCCGGTGTATAGCTTTTGAGTTTTTCCCAGTTGGAAGCAGTTTGGGAATTTTTGATGTATAGATGGTGCACTGTAATTCCATTTTCCATCTCGATGCGGTCATGGGTATATTTCGGATCAGCCGCCCACATAAAGTCGTGGACTTTTGGTGCATAAAAATGCCAAGAAAGCTTTTCTCCCTTGGGTTTTGGAACCGTTACGCCTGAATCCTCATATCCATGGCCTATTTCATTGGGGTTTTGCAGGTAGCCGGTGCCTCCTACTACGTAACTTTTGTCAATGGCAATCGTCACATCAAAATCACCCCAAATACCGTAAAACTCCCGACCAACATAGGGATTGGCATGCCAACCTTGGTAGTCATAATTGGAGATTTTTGGGTACCATTGGGACATGGAGTACCTTACACCTTCCTCGCTATCCCTTCCCGAACGCCTTACCTGCAAGGGTACCTGCCCTTCGAAGCGGGTCTCGAAGAGTACAGTCGAATGTGGCAAAATCGGTTGAGGGAGATCACCTTCCAAAATCGTTTCTACCTGTTCATAGGTTACGGGTTGCCCATTCATCGTAAGCTCGCTTACGTTGAGGTAACCGATTTCTTGGGGAGTTAATTTTGATATACGGTCCATGACCCTCCTGTCAGGATCTTTGATGGATCGTGAACGCACATCCATCATGCTGTTTGGCTGAAAAGCATTGTAATAAAGATGGAAAAAAACACGTTTTAATGTATCTGGCGAATTATTGCTGTAGGCGATGATCTGTTTACCGGTGTATTGGTTGGTAGAAACGTCCATGTCTACATAGATCTTATAGCTAACCGACTGTTGCCATCGTTCTGCTTGACTGAGTGCTTCCGTGCAGATTTCCAGTCCTGTTAAAAAAATAGTATAAAATATTCCGGTTAATTTTCTCATCCTTGTCGTTAATTTAGGCTTAAATATAGCCTTAAAAACTATAAAGGAGCAAACCTCTCATCCTGCTTTCTTTCCTGTTTTGCCCGTACCGGTTGTTTTTCCATAACAATACCCCGATTTTTGGGGTCTTATAGCTAAAAATAATGTTTACAAGACGAATCGTAGTCCTTTTCGGAAGCCTAGCAATCGGAATCACCCTGACTTATTTACTGTTGGGCCCAACTCCGGTGTTCACCTATGATTTTGAGAATTTTTTTGCGGAAGACGATCCGGAACTTCTTTTTTACGAGCGGTTTCGGGAGGTGTTTGAAAACGACAACGATTACTTGCTTATCGCCCTGGGCAACAGCCCAAATGTGTTTCAGCCCGATTTTCTGGATCAGGCACTCGCGGTTGAAAATCACCTTAAGGAGCTTGAAAATGTCGAATCAGTTCTTTCCCTGCTCTCTGCGGAGGAGCGCATTATTAGTCCTTTCGGCATCAGAAAAGACAACATCCTGCAGTGGCAGACGGAGGCACTCCTAAGCCGATCGAAGCAGGCGCTTTTGGAAGATTCCTCTTGGACAGGTGGGCTGCTGGCTAAAGAAGGAAAATACCTGATCATGATTGTTAGGAATACCCAGCAAATCACCAAAGATGATGGTGATTTGCTTTATCATAGCATAGTAAACCAACTACGCGAGAGCGGAATTTCCGATTACCGCATCGCCGGAAAAATCAAGGCGCAGGCGGAATTCGTCTCGTTGCTGCAGGATGAATTTGCTTTTTTTCTGAGCATTTCGTTCTTGCTGGTTCTTGGATGGCTTTACCTTATTTTTAGATCTTTTTGGGGCGTTTTGATTCCCATAATTGTCTTGGCCTTTGGCTTTTTTTGGGCCGTTTCTTTTTTGCTGGTGTCTGGAGGGGAATTGGATGTTTTGGCCGTTATGCAGCCACCGATTTTGTTGGTAATAGGCCTCAGCGGCATGGTTCATCTACTAACGGTATATATCCGAAACCTTCGCCACGGTATGCCGAAGGAGCAAGCAATACAACACACGTTTAAAGAGCTTTTCATTCCCGTGTTTCTTACTAGTCTAACTACCGCTGTCGGATTTTTCTCGTTGACCATTTCCGATGTAATCAGCTTAGAGCGGTTTGGTTGGTTTACTGGAATGGGGGTATTATGGATGTTTCTGGCAATTATATTCATTTTACCGCTGGCATTATATGTATTTCCCCCTTTTGCGTCGAAGCCCATTGGCAATTCAGATAGTTTTTGGCAGCGAGGGTTAGGATGGGTGTTTTTACGGATCATTCGGTGGAGGTGGCTTGTGCATGGCGTATTTGTCGTGCTCTCCTTGTCCGCCGCGATCGCGGTATCTCAGGTAAAGACCAACGGCTTCATCTTGGATAATTTACCTAGTGACCACGCTTTGGTGCAGGACTTTGATTTTTTTGACAAAACGTTCGGTGGATCCAAACCACTTGAGTTTCATATACAGGTAGGGCAGGAAAAGGAGACACTACTTGACTATGAAATTTTATGTGACCTCGATCAGCTGGAGCAATTCATTCAGTCTACGTTTGGGACAGGCACGGTAGTATCTCCACTCACCTTGGTGAAATCTCTCAACAAAGCGCAGAATCAAGGAAGTTCGAAGGCATTTACACTTCCAACCCCCGCTCAATATGACCGAATGCTGCCACTCATAGACCGTTATGTCGCGCAACAGCCTTTCCCTATTCTTTCGGCAGATCTGAAGCAAGGAAGAATAACCACGTATATGGCCGATATTGGAAGTTTGAAAGGGGAGGAGCTGGAACGTGAATTTGACGCATACCTGGAGGAGCATATTTCTCCCAAACGAATTGAAGTTAGGATGACAGGTACGTCCTATCTGATAGACAGAAGCCATAGGCAGGTAACGGCCCAACTTCTTTCCGGTCTGGGCTTTGCTTTTCTATGCGTTGCGTTGTTGACGGGACTACTTTTCCGCTCTTGGAGAATGGCACTGATTGGACTTATTCCTAACTTGGTACCGTTGTTATGGATGGGAGGACTGATGTATTTGCTCGACGTGAATTTCAATCTTTCCACCGCGATTATCTTCGCCGTAGCATTTGGTATTGCCGTTGATGACAGTATCCATTTTATCACGAAACTAGGAGCAGAACGTAATACCCGAAAATCGCTGATGTATGGATTAAAAAGCACCTATTTCACTACAGGAAAAGCGTTGGTATTGACTACGATTATTCTTTCGTCCGGATTTTTAGTGCTCACCGGAAGTGATTTTCAAATTACGTTCTACGCTGGGTTGCTGATTGGACTATCGTTAATCTTTGCGCTAGCTGCTGATATACTGTGGTTACCATTGCTTATTCTTCCACTGAAAAAAGTATGGCTTCGGCATTAACCCCCCTCTTCCACCTGCCTCCGGCCTAGAGGGCTTTGCCACGTGATTCTGGTTGAAATTGGATAGTGGTCTGAATAGTCCACTTCATTGTGCGTCTTAAAATGTTGAACCTCAAACTCGCCGTCTAGAAAAATGTGGTCTATCCGAAGAAAAAACAAAACCTTATTGTAGGTAAAACCAAACCCTCTCCCAGCTTCTTCGAACGCATTTTTCAGTGTGGATTTAAGCGAAAAGTACGTAAAACTATAAGGCACATCGTTAAAATCTCCCGCAAGGATGACAGGGTAGGGACTATTGGATATGTGTTCTTTAAGCAATTTGACTTGCTCTGCCCGCATACGGATTCCGTTTTTTAGCTTGATTACTGTTTGCCTGTAATGCCGCTTTATGCCTTGCGGATCAGAAAGTTGTTCGGCTGCAATACTCATGGATTCTAAGTGGGTGTTGTAAACCCGGATAGTGTCTTTATTTATTTTTATGTCGACAAATATGGACCCGTTATTATTGCGGTTTTCAAACGCAACTCCCTCATTGACGATCGGGAACCTGCTGAAAATGGCAAGTCCATGTGATTTCTTTCGGTTGTTTCCGTAGGAGTGGAATGAATAATCATACTCCCCATCTTGGCTGATGATTTTGAGCGTATTTCTGGAAGCTGTTGTATAATCCTGTTGGAATTCCTGAAAGCACTTGATATCCGCCTGATTGCTTTTTGCCCATTCGATCGAATTATCCACAGTCTCCCCGGTGTCCCAATTAAGGTTGAAGTACATAGCGTTGAATGACATGAGCGTAATCCCGTCTGTTTCTTCAGACCGGTCGTTCCATTGAAACGTTACCGCATAAAAACGCCATCCCACGATCAATGCCAGTACGGGAAAAATAAGCAGCTTAGTTCTACCAAACAGGAATACGATACACAGCAAAAGATTGACAACCAGAAAAAGAGGGATCAACAAGGGTAGAAGCCCTGTATAGGAAAAGGATACGGGGGAGATATATACACTTGAAAATAGGATTAATGAGGTAAAAAAAAATATCAAAACAATCGTCCTCATATGCTTTCAGTATTCTATCGCCATTCTATGCAAACATAGGACATGTAAACGGATAAACCAATAAGCGGCAAAAGATATCATTCAACCACGCTATAAAATATTCTTTAGGGTAGCTAAGGAATTATTGTTAAATTAGCCGCAAAAATAACAAGCAAAACATGAGGAAAATGCTAAGATTTCATTCACTAATTTTTACCGCCGTCATAGCGCTTACAATTGCCTGCGGCGAGCAAAAGTCTACTTCAGAGGAAGTAGTAGCAATCGAAGGCGAAGAGGTCATTGAAGAAAAAAGAGCCAGTCCTCTTCGTAAAGTAGAAGGCAGCATAGGAGACAACACTATAAAGGTACAGTACGGATCGCCTGCCGTTAAGGGTAGAACGATCTGGGGTGATCTTGTTCCCTACGGCGAAGTTTGGAGAACCGGAGCTAATGAGGCTACGTTTATCGAAACTACGGAAGAACTGATTGTAGAAGGGCAGACCTTACCTGCCGGAAAATACTCGTTGTTTACTGTACCAATGGAAACTGGCGATTGGACGGTAATATTCAATTCGGAGTGGGATCTTGAACATGGCCATTTTCAGTACAAAGAAGAAAATGACGTGCTTCGAGTAACTTCTACCCCAGAATGGGTGGACGATAGTCAGGAGTCGCTTACCGTTGAGGTTGTCCCCGAAGGCCTGTTGGTTGCTTGGGAAAAACTTAGATTACCCATTGCGATCGAATAGATTTTTCCGTTTACTGAATGATAGTTCACCTTCTCTTACGTTGTGGGAGAAGGTTTTTTTTTAATCCTATTGAATGTCAAATTATTAATGATATTTTTTTCCGCCGAGATATGGTGGCGGCATAATACTAATTGGTAAGGAGTAAAAGCCTAATTATTATCCAATTGGTTTTTTATTGTCTCATTTTTCGTTAAATTGGTAAATTCCTTAGAATGGCCGATCTTTTGCGCGTTAATTCTATTCTGATAAGCGCATTCTTTAATCTTATTAACCGATCAAAAAATATGAGTAAAACAATTATTGTCTCCAATCGCCTTCCAGTAAGCCTGCAACATAAATTTGGCAAATTTGAGTTTAAACCTAGTGCGGGTGGCCTCGCTACCGGCCTAGGCTCTATTTACAAAGAGGGGGATAACATATGGATAGGCTGGCCGGGAAATGACGTGGAGGACCCCAATCAGAGGCAGGAGGTATCGGAGGAGCTTAAAAAACTGAAAATGGCGCCTGTGTTTCTTACGAAAAAGGACATCGAGTTGTACTATGAGGGGTTTAGTAACGAGACGATATGGCCTGCGTTTCATTATTTCACACAGTATATCAACTACGAGGAAACCTATTGGCAGGCATACGTTGCCGTAAACCGTAAATTTTGCGATGCCATCCTTGAAAGTGCCAATCCCGACGATACCATTTGGGTCCACGACTATCAGTTACTATTACTACCCATGATGTTACGGGAAACCCTCCCTAGCGCAACAATAGCATTTTTTCAACATATACCGTTTCCTTCATACGAAATCATTAGAATGCTGCCTTGGAGAAAGGAAATGTTGGAAGGAATGGTGGGTGCGGATTTGATTGGATTCCATACCTATGATGATATGCGGCACTTTTTGAGTGCCGTTGGGCGTATTTTGGGTCTTTCCAATGAAAGCGGATACATTCAGGCAGATAACCGCCTGATAAATGTAGATTCCTTCCCGATGGGAATTGACTATGATAAGTTCGCAAAGGCTGCGGTGAGTAAGAAGACACTCGCCAACGTAAAAAAATTCAAGTCACTGTTGGGGGAGCAGCGGCTTCTCCTGACCATCGATCGACTTGACTACTCGAAAGGAATCCCGCAGCGAATTAAAGTTTTTGATGAACTGCTTGAAGCCCATCCGGAGATTCATGAGACCGTTTCGATGATCATGGTTGTAGTTCCGTCTAGGGACAAGGTGAAGTCCTACATGGAATTGAAAGAAGAAATAGATACGTTGGTAGGCGGGATAAACAGTAAATACAGAACGTTAAACTGGGTACCTGTCCACTATTTTTACAGAAGTTTCCCATTTAACGAACTAAGCGCATTTTATTCGATGTCTGACATCGCCTTGGTTACGCCACTTCGCGACGGAATGAACCTTGTCTGTAAGGAGTTTGTCGCATCTAAGACAGATAAGAAAGGGGTTTTGATATTGTCAGAGATGGCTGGTGCGAGTAAGGAATTGGTGGATGCGGTTATTGTTAATCCCAATGATATGCTAGCCGTCAAAAAATCTATTCTTACAGCGCTCAATATGCCTGAGGACGAGCAGGTAAACCGGATCACGACCATGCAGGAGAGTCTCAAGAAGTACGATATTTTTCAATGGGTGAAGGTATTCATGGACCGCCTTCAAAACGTAAAGGAAAAGCAGCAGGAATTTCAATCCAAAGCCATCGATAAGGCACTGATGAAAGAGCTTGAAAAGAAATTCAAAGCTGCTACTGATCCTGTGCTTTTCCTGGATTATGACGGCACATTAGTCGGTTTCAAAAATAGGCCTGAAAATGCGTTTCCGGATAAGGAATTATTAGATATTATCGACAAATTGGCCGGTAAATGTCACGTCGTTATTATCAGCGGAAGAGATAAAGAAACGCTGGGAAAATGGTTTGCCAATCAGCGTGTGGATATGATAGCCGAGCACGGGGTATGGGTAAAGCGGAGCGAAGCGGAGAGCTTTGAATTATATGCTGAGGTAGACGACTCCTGGAAGCCTGATATCCGACAGGTAATGGATTACTATGTACTAAGGACTCCAGGTGCTTTTATTGAAGAAAAACATCATTCCCTAGTATGGCATTACCGAAAGGTGGAAAGCGGGTTGGGGGATCTAAGGATGAGAGAATTGTTCAGCCATCTCAAGTATATGGCCAGCGGTCATAATTTACAGGTACTGGAGGGGAATATGGTACTGGAAATAAAACGGCCGGATATCAACAAAGGCAGGGCCGCAATCGGCTTACTAAAGGGGGAATCCCATGACTTTGTCCTAGCTTTAGGAGACGACTGGACAGATGAGGATACGTTCAAAGCCATGCCGAAAGATGCATACACCATCAGAGTAGGATATGCATACACCCAGGCGGATTACAATATCAAGAATCCGACGGAAGTAAGGCAACTACTTACATCTTTTGTACATTAAGTTCCGCCTAAGCGATGTGCAGGGAGGTATTAAACACGGCAATAGTCTCCTTGCCAGTTCTGGATACGCTGTTTGATCGCTTTAGGCGTAAGCTTTTGTACTATGGCGTCTTCTATTAACGCTACAAGTTCGCCGTTTCCGGCAAAACGGAGGGCTATAAGCTGCCCCAATGTTAGTTTTGTCTCCAAGTCCAAAAATGAGGTTCCCGTTAGTTCGAAATAGCGGAACCTCATTTCTAGGCGTATTATCCGGTTTTGATTTTTTAATGCGTAAACGCGCGCCAAAATAGGGATCAAAAACAGGAGAAAGGCAGCCAGTAGAAAAAAGAGATAAAGACCGGTATCCGCATCTCGGGCATAGGCCTCAGCCAGATTCCAAATAGACCAGGATAAAAGGCCCAACGATAGTGGCGCAACTACAAAATGATGAAACGGAAAATACCTGGTGTGATTGTTATAGTTTTGCATGTGATTGTATAAGCTACTGATAAAGTGTAGCAGAGGATTGGTTGATCGTACGTAATAGGCAAGGAGACATCAAGAAGGATTATTTTCAGAGGATTCTCTTTTTTCATCGATTGCCAGTTGCTCTGTTTTTCGGACAATATCACGGATAATCCCATCTATTTCCAATGCGGAACTTTGCAGATGGGTCAAAAACTCGCCAATTTCCTCTTGCGTAATGATCCCGGTTTTTATTAAATCTATCAGTCCAAGCATCCTGGATAAGGGAGCTCTCACGACATGGGATTGCGTCCATGCAATTTCTCTCAAACGCCTGTTTTGGTTTTCGATGATTTTGTTATGTCTGAGTTTCTCCGTCACATCAATTGCAAGTACTACTTTGGCATTTTTGCCGTTGAAATAGATCGTATTGCTACGTATATCCACATTGATGATCTCTCCTGTCTTTGTTTTTTGATGGGAAAGTCCCTGTAAAAACAGGGAACCTGATGGTGATGTTTTCGATTGGCCGTCCTCTTGCCACTGATTATCGGTTGCCTGAATAGCCATGACAGTCATCGATAAAAATTCCATTTTCGAATATCCATAATGGTTGATAGCGGCCCGATTTACGTCCAAAAACTGGAGGGTGTCCACATCGTAAACCCACATCGGCTGAGGACTGAGTTGGAATAAGTCTGAATACCTCAATTCCGACTCTTTAAGCGTTCGTAGGTTTTTATTTCGTTCTATATTATAGGTGAGGCTTTTGAAAAGCGTAGTTGCAGATAGCTCGTCTTTCAAAAGATAATCGGATGCACCTAGGGATAGAGACTTGATGGCAAATGACGTATCGGTGTAACCGGTCAACACAATCACCGGAACCTCTTTTGATGCTAGGATTACTTCTTTGATTAATTCCTCCCCGTTTTTGTCAGGAAGGGTGAGGTCCAAAAATATTGCTTGAAAAAGCTCATTTGATTCACTTAGGGTATGATAGGCCTCTTTGAAACTGGACGTGTGAATGATTTCAGGAGCCAAAATCATCTCTTCCAGAAAATCTCTCACAAGGATAAAGTCTCCCATGTTATCCTCAATCACAAGAATCTTGTAGAAATCTCTTTCTTTTCTCATTGAAATCAGACCTTTGGTGGCAATAAAACAATGTTGAACCAAAAATCTTCAATAGCCGCAATGGCTTTTGCGAAGTCTCCGACATCGACGGGCTTGGTAATAAAGCAATTCGCATGATTACTATATGATTTTCTGAGGTCTAACTCCGACGAAGAGGTAGTAAGCATGATGACAGGAATTTGCCGTAATTCTTCATGATTCTTTATAAACGCGAGCACCTCAAGGCCGCTCTTTTTTGGAAGATTAATATCAAGCAATATGATGTCGGGAGACTTGGCGTGAACATATTGATCCTGTTTAAGCAAAAATAAAAGTGCATCTTTTCCATCCTTTACCACACTCAATTCACTAACGATATTTCGCTCTTCCAACACTTCTTTGGTCAGTAAAATATCACCATCGTTGTCCTCTACTAATAAAAGATGTGTTCTTTTCATAGGTTTAAAATTGCTTTTTAGCGGCCATCCCGATTAGTCGGGACAAGTTATGGAAACGCGCATGTTAACTAATCGTTCCTCCTTATGAGGTTTTCTTCTTGCCTGCCTGACCGGTAGGCAGGCTTGATTTCATCCGATTATATAACTAATGTCGGGAGGCGAACTAAAATAAAAAATGCTACCTGAGCCATAATTTCATTTATTTACCTACTCTTTGTTTTTGTTAAAAACGTTCGACTATGTCATTTTACAAGATTTTCCTGACATTTCGCTCAATAAACTGAAAAATCTTATATCTGTCAACAAATCGATCAAACTAATCTATCGATCATTATCATAACGGGTTGGGTTCTACTTTGTTTAATTCAAATAGGTAAGTATAAGCCAGAGTATGACGCATACACCGGCCGTTTAACTTCTCCACATGCTTCAAAATCCTATTTGCCGGTAGCTTAAATTCTAAATAATCTTAATGTAAAATTTAATTTGCTCCTTAGAATTGTTAGCTAGTTGCAAATTTACAATATCATGTGATAAAAAAACACTTCTAGTAGTTTTATTTGTCTTATAGGCAAACAAATGTAAGCTAGGCTACCATATTCGATTTTTTTGACAGTAGCAGGTATATCGTATTCAAGGTAAGCCTTTTAGCTTGAAACACGTAGTGCAGTACGGCTGTTGTAAATGCGGCTACCTTGATGCTGCATTGTATCAAAAGGAAAGGACTTTTTCCGAGTATTGGAAATAGGTATATTAAGGTCAGAAATGGACGCCTGAGTTGGCTGAACAAATTAATATCGAAGGTAGCGTATCACTTTCCCGAGCAATGTCCAACGGAGCAGGTTACCCGTTGAGTCCAGACAAAAATGGAATCTATGTTTTCGTTATTTTTTGGGAATGGTAAAATGAAAAGTACTACCCACCCCAGGTTCAGAAACAACCCAAATATTGCCCCCAAGATTTTCCAGGATTTTTTTCACAATAGCCAGTCCCATACCGGTCCCTGTGTATTCGTTTTTATTGTGAAGGCGTTGAAAAATAATAAATATCCGTTCAAAATATTCCTTTTCGATGCCTATCCCATTGTCTTCAATCGAGAAAATCCATTCGGTATCCGACTCTCTAGCACTTATGCGGATCGTTGGGGGAAGGTCTTTTTTGCGGTACTTTAGGGCATTTCCGATAAGGTTTTGGAATACCTGAACCATCGGCGATCTGAAAGTGCTGATCGTTGGCAATTCCCCAATTTGAAACTGGGCATCGGATTCCTGAATGAGTTTTCCCTGCAATTGCAACACCTCGTTTACCACGTCTGTAAGTGAAGTCTCCTCAATGCCGTCATCCTGTTTTCCAACCCTCGAAAAGTCCAGCAAGTCCAATATGATTTGCCTCATTCTCCGAGCACCATCGACTGCGAACTCAATATACTGGTGCGCCTTTTCATCCAATTGAGACTTATATTTTTTCTCGAGTTGTGTCAAAAAACTTGTTACCATTCTAAGCGGTTCCTGCAGATCGTGCGACGCAACGTAGGCAAACTGTTCCAGTTCAGCATTTGAAAGTGCGAGCTCTTTGGCATGGGTTTCTAGCTTTTTGTTTAGTTCTTTCAGGGATTCTTCATAATGATTCCGTTCTGTCACATCTTGTGTAGCACCTATCATCCGCGTAATTCTGCCGGATTCATCTCTACGTATTATACCCCTGTCTATCACGTATGCATAACTACCATCAGCTCTTTTGTATCTGTATTCGCTATATAGGTCCTGAATTTTAGGGTTTTCAAAGAGGCTGTCAAAATAGCGCTTAAGCCGTTGCCTGTCATCAGGATGTATTTTTTCTTCCCATACTTCCTGACCTTCGGATCCCACACCGGATTTGTATCCGAAGAGTGTTCGAAACCCCTCCCCATGGTAAATCTCTCCTGTAATTACATTGTAATCCCAAATCGCATCATTGGTCGCCTGCGTCACTATTTCAAACCGCTCATTGGATTCGCGAATTTGTTCTACATAAAGTTTTCGCTCGGTGATATTCTTGAAATAGACCGATATTCCGTGGTCGTTCGGATAGGCGCTTATAGAGTACCAGACCTTGAGGGGTTCGAAGAACTGCTCGTAATTCAGCGTGCTACCAATCTGCCCTACTTCGAAGATGTTATCAAAAATGGAAATGCCGTGTACATCATTGACAATATGCCAGAGGTTCTGATTGCGTATTTCCTGTTTTGTAATACCCAAAAATTCTTCCGCTTTGCTGTTCCAGTAGGTTACCGTCCATTCATTGTCCACATTGAAAAATGCATCTCCGATACTTTCAAGGATTGTATTTTTCTCTTCATAGGCAAGAAGGAGTTCTTTTTCTGATTGCTTGCTATCGTTGATATCCTGAAAGCTACCATAAATCCGGATAGGTTTACCTTCTCTTAGTTCGGCATTTCCGATGGTGCGTATCCACTTTATGTTTCCCCTGCCTGTGTAAATAGGAAATTCAAAATCAAAAGGAATACCGAGACCTAGGCAGTTTTTTAAGTAAAAATAAACCTGATCACGATCTTCTTCCAAATAAAATTCGATTATATTATCTAAAGAAGGCTGAAAATCGCTACCTACCTCGTGGATTTCGTAGCTAATCGATGACCAAGTCTGTATGGAATCGCCTACTACCATCTCCCATCCACCGATCTTTGCTAAGGACGTAGCACTGTCCAGTAGGTTCTGAAGTGACTTCTGAACGGTTATATCCCTTGCTACGCTAAATATGAGCTCTTCTTCCGCCGATGGCGTAGTGGACCAGGCAAGCCAGATTGTTTTTCCGGATTTGGTTAAATACCGGTTTTCAAAGTACGTCGCATTTTTCAGCTCTGGAAGCTGAATAAAACGGTTAGCCGTCTTTTCCCTGTCCTCCGGATGAATAAATGTCATAAACGGCGTGGAGAGGAGTTCTTCCTCCGAATACTCAAGTAAGGTACACGCAGCTGGATTGATTTTCTTGAAATACCCATCCAACCCAGAAATGCAAATAATATCTGGTGCGGTATTGAACAATTTTTTTAGTTGTTCTTCCAGTTGTTTTCGTCTAATCTCCCCGCCCAAAAATGTCTCCAGTTGCTGAAAGAGCCCTTTTAACGATAGCAGTTGTTCCGTTGTCCCATTGCTTCCAAAAATAAGTACGCCCAAAATAACATCATTGTGTAGGAGAGGAAGTCCAAATACCGAATTTAGCCCGGATTTTATCGCACCTGCCATGCGGATAAAGTCAATTTTTGGGTCATTTTTATCCCAGACCTCAATTTTTTTGGTTTTCCAAACCTTACCGGGAACGCCTTCATCCCGTTTAAAAGAGGTTAAATGACCGCTTTCCGAGTAAAATTGTTCAGCAACATCGCTTCGTATTGTTTTACCGCGCAACTTTATTGCTTTTTGGTCTGTATCAACCAGCCATGCCTCTGCCAAATCAAAATTCCCAAATTCAGCTAAATGAGCCAACACATTTTCCAAAGTCGGTATCAACTCGTTGTCTTCGGAAAACATATCGCTAATAGAATCGAGGAGTTGCTTCTGATAAGCTTCGTGTTTAAGCTTAGTCACATCCCGCTGGATGGAAATCCACTGAGACACTTCCCCTGCTGCATCGGTGACGGGGGTCACCGAAATATTGTTCCAAAATTCTTGCCCGTTTTTTTTGTAATTGAGTAGCGTGATCTCATACTGCCTTAGCTCCTTGATTGCGGAATTAAGTTTTTCTACATCCTCAGCACTGGTTTTTGGACCTTGAAGAATTCTTGGGGATTTTCCCAGCACTTCGGACGCCGTATAACCAGTGACCTTGGTGAATGCTTCGTTGATAAAGATGATTTCAGGTGCGGCACCGCCTTTAGATCCTACGGTGGTGATCAAGATGGCATCGCTGGTGTTTTTTATCACCTTTTCCATCAGCTTGAGCGTTTGTTCTTCCCGCTTTTTCTGGGTAATGTCCTGCATGGCCCCAATTACGCGGATTGCCTTTCCATCTTCCTTCCTTACTAGAAATGCTTTGTTAGAAACATAAGCGTAACTACCATCGGATTTGAGGTAGCGGTGTTCAAACCACCAGGTATTTGTATCGCTTTTTATTGTTTTGACAGCATGGCTAAATAGCGCTTCTTTTTCGTCAGGATGAATTCTCGCATGTACGTTTTCCAGATCGCTGTTAGCATTTTCAGGTAGTAAGCCAAATACCAGGGGATAATTTTCCCCCCAAACGACCTTTCCGGAGTTGACGTCCCAATCCCATATAACATCGGAAGTGGCTTGAGTGGCGTAAATGAACCGCTGATTACTTTCTATAATTTTTCTTTCCGCATGCCTACGTTCCGTTATATCCTGTGCAGTCCCGTATAGCCGGATCAACTTGCCTGAGCCATCCTTTTCACTGTATCCGAATTCCTCAATCACCCTCTTCTTTCCTGCTGGAGTGGTAATCCTGTACTCAATAGTGTACGGTATTCCAGAAGATCTTGCATTTTCCAGCGTCCTTTGGAGGGGTACTTTATCTTTCAGGTCGACTAGTTCGAGGACAGACGCGTGGTTCTCTTTGAAGGTTTCTCTGTCAATTCCAAAGACCGAAAAAAGTGATTCGGTCCATGTTAATTTCGACGTAGCACAATCAAGGTTCCAACTGCCCATCTTTGCGATTCTTTGGGCCTCGTTAAGTAATTTTTCGTTTTGAATGATCTGCTTTTGGGCTTCTTTAATTTCTGTCGCGTCCCGCGCAATGCTGAACATCCGTTGCTCGTCCTCGTCCCATCGGGCAGACCATAGCAGCGGCACCCGCGTCCCGTCTTTCTTGATAAATTCGTTTTCGAAGTGGTTGACTGTAATGCCCCCTACGATTTCACTAGCGATCTTTACTGACTTATCTTTGGTCTCAGGGGAGACAAAGCTTCGGTAATTTTTTCCGATTAACTCTTCGGGTTCATAGCCGAAGACTGTCTTACTCGCAGCACTAACCGAAATAAAGTTTCCTGAGGCATCTGCAGAACAAATTACATCGAGTGAAGATTCTAATATTTTATTCAGTTCGGCATTCGTTCTTTCCAATGTTTGCTCTGCCTGTTTGACATTCGTGATGTCGAGTACGATAGTATCCCAAATGGTCCCCCCGTCGGCGGTTCTTTTTGGGTTTCCCGCTCCTTGATGCCAATTTATCTCACCAGAAGGTCGGATTATCCTCCATTCTGCCACCCAACGGCTAAGATGGGTAGCAGAATGTTCAATGCTTTCTGATACGGGCAAAAGATCATCTGGATGCATCATGTCCCAGACTAGTTTACTGTCGTTCATGACGGCTTCTGGTTCCAACCCCCAGAGTATCCGGGCACCGTCATTTAACAACATAATGGAATTTGATCCCTCAGGATCAAGTTTGTATTGGAAAACAGCTCCTGGCAAATTGTCCAGTACAGCGGCCATCTGATGTTCCATTTCCTTCAACGAAGTAATGTCCTGAAGGCAGCCATAGATCCGTGTAATCTGCTCGTCTACCTTGTCCGCATTTCCTATCAGGCGAACCCATTTTTCTATGCCTCCCTCGGCGATGATTTCTAATTCCAAATCGAACGGGATTCCATCTTGAACACACTTTTCAAATGCCCTGTAGATTTGATTTCTGTTTTTACCCGGTTTGTAGTAGTTTAACCCGTTGGAAATATCCAGTGGGTCGTCGGTATTTATTCCATATATCTTTTTAATCGTGGGAGTAATGCTTAGAAGTTCATTGGCTACATCAAACTCCCAGGCGCCTATATTTGCAATTTCCTGTGTATCTTCCAGTAGTTTTTGGGTATTGTTTTGTTTAGTGATGTCTTGGATGGAAATTACCATGTACTTTTTTCCATTAGACAGATCAAGTTGGTCGGCAAAAAGCGCAACGGAAAGAAGTCTTCCGGATTTATGGCACATTTTTGCTTCAAAGGGACGATGATTCCCGCCAGCTAAAACTCTTTTTAGGATTTTCTCTAGTTGGGATTTGCTCGAGCTTGGGATGAAACTGCTAAATGGACTACCGATAAGCTCCTCTCTTAAATAGCCGTGGATTTCACAGAAGCTCCTATTCATGTCGACAAATATCCCTCGGTCATCAATAATACAAATACCAGTAGAAACAATATTAAAAACCGAGCTGATTAAACGCTCCGTTTGGGTCAGATCACTTTGTGCGGTTTTCAGGTCTGTAATATCCAATAAGCCAATAGATATTCCGGTCACTTGGCTCTCTCCGAATATCACGGGACTATAGGTGACGGCGACCCACTTCGTCTCCCCTTGAAGCGTGATAAACTCTTTCTCTCCAAAATAGGGCTGCCCCTTTAAAGCCTGTCCAAAATCGCGGATAAATTCATCAATTTTGCCTTCCGGTAGAAAATCGATAAGTGAATCTCCCACCTGAAATCGGCGAGAACGAAAAGTGGAAAGTATGTTGGTGGCTTTTTCATTAAAATCCAGAATATGGTAGGTGTTGTCAACCAATATGAAGCCCTGCAAGTCGTTGTTCAAAAGTGCCTGACTATTAGCCTGAACTTTTCGAAGTAAGAACTCTTTTTTTTCAAGCTCATCATGTGCGGCTTTCAACTCTGCATAGGTTATTTGTATTTCCTCAGTAGTACTCTGTAGTTCTTCGTTCGTCGTTTCTAGTTCCTCGTTGCTTGACTGTAATTCTTCATTGGTACTTTGCAGCTCTTCGTTCAGAGACTGTAATTCCTCATTACTCGTCTCGATCTGTTCGATATAGGTTTGCAGGTGCTCCTTTGTGGCAAGAAGCTCATCCTCCAATTCTGCCGTTCGCTGCGTTATCAATACATCCTTGTCTCCCATTTGTTCATGTGGAAAAAACTCGTCAATGTCGAGTTTCTCAAAGATGACTACGAAAAGTTCTTCGTTAGTCGAGGCATAGATAAGCGGTTTGGCGGTAACCCGTACATAGTGGGTCGATCCAAATAGCTCAAACTTCTTTAGTTTACTTTTAAAACTGCATCGATCCTTTATGGCTTTGTTAAGTATTGCCCTGACCTCAAGCTGAATTTCGGGATTGGTCATTTTAATGAGGTTCAACTGAATGGACCCGCTGCTCAATCCTAAAAATAACCTTACGTCTCCATTGACCTCCAAGATAGTATGGGCCTTATTTACAACAACGTAGGGATGTTCGAAGGTGTTGAAAAGAGTCTCTTTTACGAGATCGGAAATGGTGAGCTCGTGTTTTTTCGTTGGAGGAGTACCTTTAGGAATCAGGTTTGCCTGGGATTTAAAAGGCAGAACCTTTGGTGCAAGATTACCTCCGTTCCACTTCCGTCGATAAATTTTACTATTGGAATCAATTGCTTCAAACAGCTCGGCGAAGGGACCAATGGTTTCGGATTTGCCCAAAAACAAATAGCTACCGGGCAGAAGGGCATAATGAAATAGTGCGATAACCTGTTTTTGCAACTCCGAATTAAAGTAAATCAACAGATTCCTACAGGAGATAAGGTCTAATTTTAAAAATGGGGGATTCCGGGTTAGATCATGTTTAGAAAAAAGTATCATCGATCTGATCGGTTTGACGAGTTCGTAGCAGCCTTCCAAATCGATAAAATACTCCTCAATAAGCTCATGTTTGAGGTTTTTTAATGCCTCTTTCTTATAGATGCCCCGTCTCCCCTGTTGAATGGCTGTTTCATCAATGTCCGTAGCGAAAATTTGAACCGTATTTCTTTTGTTCGCCTTGTTAAGCAATTGATGCAAAATGATTGCAACGGAATATGCCTCTTCACCCGTTGAACATCCAGGAACCCAAATGCGAATTGGTTCATGCATTTCTTTTGAGCTTATGATGGCACTAAGTTGACTTGTAAGCATCGCAAAGGCTTCCTCGTTTCTAAAAAAAGAGGTAACACCTATCAACAGTGTCTTATATTGTGTGTCCAGCTCTGAAGGATTCGATTGCAGAAAGAGCAGGTAGTCTTCAAGACGGGAGATGTTAAGACTGCTCATTCGCTTTTCAAGCCTTCGTTCAATGGTATTTGTCTTATAACTCGAAAAGTCAACGCCGGTCTTTGTGCGGATTAATGTCAATATATGTGAATAGGCGGAAGGCTCTTTTTCTACTTGGGTACTCGTTTCTACGTTGTATTCCCAATTGGTAAGATAGGCTGTTACCGCTTCTCCCATTTTTTCGGGGCACAGGATGGCATCTACAAGTCCGGTGTTGATTGCAGCCATGGGCATGCCGTCGTATTTCGCACTTTTAGGATCCTGTGCGATGATGTATGCGGAATTTTCTTTGAGAGCAACAAGGCCGATTGATCCGTCTGTACCAGTTCCGGACAAGATTATTGCGATGGTTTTTCCTGTTTTTCGTCCCGCCAGTGAGTTAAACAAGACATCCACTGAGGGTTTTGGCCCAGTAGGTGAGGCCGGCTTTTGTAATTGGATCCGGTCTCCTACGATGGAAATTTCTTTATCCGGAGGGGTTATATACACGTGGTGGGGAACTAGAATTTGCCCTGCCTTCGCCTCACTGACAGTAAGCGATGTTTCTTTACTAAGCAGGTGTACCAACATGCTTTTGTGTATGGGACTAAGGTGCTGCGCAACAATAATACTTGTATGAGCAATATGCTTAAAGTGGAAGAGAAATTGCTGGAGCGCCTCTAAACCACCGGCTGAAGCACCCACTGCAATAATGTGAAGTGGATCTACAGGTGCGGGAGAATCTGTTTGCTGATGCCCGGGATCGACAATGGGTAGTTCGATAGTGTCCATGGATAAGTGATTACAATATAAAGCAGGATCGGTGGGCGTACCGAAAAACACGGAAATTATGGCTGATTTCTTCCCAAACGCTAAAGGGGTGCCGGTTCACACGATTTTCATTTTCCTCGGATATGTGCCACACCAAGCCATCGACTGCCTCATAAAGCGTGCGCCACGAAAACCCGGAAATTACTACAACTATCAGCAATTTTTTGAAATGGCCCGAATCAGAATAAATAGCAGAACTTCTTGCGCAAGGCGAAGTCGATATAATTGATCTAGACTCCAACGAGAAGTGGAGCGATTGATGGCTTAAAAAATGCCGTGTTGTTCGTTTAGTCATACCGGTAAAAATTCTCTTGTCTCTATCTTCACTAATTAGTAATTTTTGACCTAAACGGGCAAAACTAACCGGCGAAAATACTGAAATACCACCTATCATCGCAGTACCTGTACAGACCACGTTGACTTAGGAGGATTGGTCGAGCACATTTACTAAAAGCTACTTGATCCCAACCCCTCTTTAAGTATGCTGAAAATTAGCTAAATAATGGGTTATATACAATATAGAGCTGTTTTTTCTTTCGCCCACCTCCCTAATTGTTGTGCAATAAAACGATTTGGTTGGTAAGCTTAGTGGATAATTCAACCAAATCAGTTGTCAAAACATCCTTGTTAACGAGTATTACCTGGGTTCGAAGACGTGCTGGTAGCCCTTGAAAGCCATAGAAGGCGCCTAAAATTGCTCCTGCCACCGCTGCCGTCGTGTCATTGTCTCTGCCATAATTTACCAAAAACTGTAGCGTAACTTCAAAATCAAAATCCGCGAAAAGAAGTGCTGTCAGTACTTGCAGGTGTATTTCACCGGCATGAAAGGGCATGTCTTGTAGGTTTTCATCAAGTAGGGCAAAGGCCTTCCGCATGCGGTCGGGAGTCGAAGCTTCCTCTTTACTTAGGCTGTCATTTTGCACTGCGGCTACAATGTCCATCGCCTTTTGCAGGATGCGGTAAGAACTCCGCCCGACAAGTCGGGTTTGAAAATACCCTTCGGGGTCTATCTGCCGGAGTACAGCCAAAACATTGGCCTGCGACGGGTTCATTTCCATGGCTGCGGAAGTCATAGCTGCCGCAAGCGCACTGATATCGCGTGCGTATCCGAGATCGAAAATGCTTAATGCATAGGCCTGTTTATAGGCCACTTCCGGTCGTCCCGGAAAGAACACGCCTATTGCAGGGGCATAAAGCAATCCCGCACATACCATTTCTCCGCCATAGAATGTACTTAACCCATCCATATAGCCTGTAAGATCATCCGCTAAAAAGGGTTTTGCAACTTTGGCCCATTCCTGAAGCCACCCTACGCGAAGCATGTTTGCATAAAAGGGATCCGGATCGGTCCCCTTGATTCTTTGAAAATAAGCGATGGCAGATTCATATTCATTTAAAATCCGTTTAGCGAATTGTTTTGGATCTAGTTGAAGACTTTTTTCGGCTGCTAGGTATTCAAAGGCAAGCTTTTTCCAGCGGGTGTCGTCTGTTGTTCCGCCTGCAGGGAGATTTGGGATCCAGATTCCTTCAGGTGAAACTTCCCGAACCATAGAATCGAGCCCATTGACCCAACCATATGTTTTGTCGATTTCTTCTCTAGACCACATTTCAGTTGGCGCTCCCATGGCATCTCCAATTGCGCTTCCCACAATCATCCCCAAGACTTTATTTTGAAGTTCTTCCGGTGTCAGAGTCAACGTGTCCTTCCTGGTGGGATTGGCAGGCTCTCGTTTCTCCTGCCGATTGCAGGCACAAAGACAAACGAGGGATAGGAATATCCAACCGATTTTACGCATTTCCATCAACAATAAAGGTGGCAGCCTGATCGGCCAATGTTATTTTTTCTTGCAGGGTAATGCTTAGGGGCAACTGGGCCAAGCCAAACAATCTTCTGAGCAATTCAACCCCTGCGTAGGAGTAAAGCAAAGCAATGTCTAGGTCTGCTTCGTCATACGCAGTTATATAGCTATGGATGCTGTGTATTTGAACGCCTGCGAGCATCAGGTGGGCAACCATTACGCCTAAATCAAATTCCCGGTCTCCCATAAAAGAAAATTCCATGTCAATGACTTTGATCGCTTCACCGACGCGTAGCCAGCTACCGGGATAAAAATCTCCGTGGAGGAGGTGTTTTCCGGTAGAAAGGTAGATCTGACCAAGGCGATGGATTTTTTCAAGCAGTTTCTGATTTGATTTATAGGTATTTGCGGCTTCTTGAAGCCCCGGTTGGATTTGATCTAGATCAAATCCGTTATGTTTTTGAAAGGGGAAGTCAAAAATGTGGGTATGATTGAGCACCTTCATTTTCTCGTTGGTAGGAAAGTTGGAAACATGCAGCCGATGCAGGGCTTTGAGAAAAGCGACTAACGTCATCCCGTCAGAATAATGTATTGTGTTCTCTCGAGCATAGAGCGGTAAAAAATCCGTACTGAAGCCAAGGTCTTCCAACACTAAAACCTGGTGCTCTTCGTGAAAACCATATACCTTAGGAGTAAATGTAGACAGTAGGGTATCATCTGAGATACGGGCATAAAATTCGTGTTCAATTGATATCCGTTCGAAAGGAGCAGCCACTTGCGGATATTTGGCCACATAAGGACGAGACTGTTTTAGAATAAAGGACCGTTTGTTCGTAAGGACCCGCAGCACGACATTCATATTTCCTTCCCCGGCACGTCGGTAGTCGATGATATGTTCGTTCGGAGTCAGCAAATTCATTCTTCCACGAAGAAAATCTTCCTGCAAATAATCCAACGGTTCTTCTAATCTAATTGTCATTTGAAAGGAGGGGTATGGGTTTCGTACTATGACGTACCCCGAAGGTACGGATTTTGGTAGAAAAAAAACCACAGGTACGCACAGGCGTCGCTCCAAAAGCCGTTTTGGCTCCATAAGTCGTGATATGGGCCTACCTGTCCTCCATTGAAAGGAGCGTAGTGTATTGCTAATCAAAAAACTAAGATGAATGTATTGTCGGGATTGCGATTTGCCTTTGATGGGACTGCGAACGACTTCTTTTGGCTTTAGTATAGATTTTTGGGGAGCCTAATGCCTATACGACGGGTAGACATGAGAGATTATTGGAGAATATTTATTGGATGAGAGCATACATCTGTTTTTTTCTATACTTTAGCAGATGTATTCGGAGGCAATTCATGTTGATACGCTATTAAGGAAAGAATAATCCTAACCCATATGGAAATTTCCTGTGGCACTATCAATTGCTTCTTTAGTGTATAACCCACATCAAGCTACAAAAACAAAAAAGACATGATCGTACACCAAGTATTTTTCTGGCTGCACCAGCCCGACTCGGACCTCAATGATGTAATGGAAGGTTGCCGAACCATCGGAAGCCTTGCAAGCGCAAAGGATTATTTAGTAGGTGTTCCTGCTAAGACACCCAAGAGAGACGTCATTGAAGATAGCTATCACATTGCCCTCACTGTGTATTTTGAAACCATGGCAGATCATGACTTATACCAGGAAGATGCCGACCATCTAAAATTTATTGCTGATCACAAGCATAAGTGGGCTAAAGTCCAAGTATTTGATTTTGACGTGTAGGACTTGCTTTCTGATCTTTTAGCTGGAGTCCAGCCCTAATGCATAAAAAGAGCGGGTAGCATATATACCCGCTCTTTTTTGTCTAGTCGGAAACTTTTTCGATGATGATATTGTGGTTCGTATAAATGCAAATGTCAGCGGCAATGTGGAGGCTTTCCCGCACCATTTCTTCCGCCGTCAAATGTGTGGCATATTTTTTCATTGCACGGGCAGCGGCTTGCGCATACATGCTTCCAGATCCTATTGTGGCAATAGAAAGATCCGGCTCGATAACATCGCCTGTACCGGAGATAATCAGGATGTCTTCGGCGTCTGCGACGACCATCATGGCTTCCAGCTTGCTAAGCATTCGGTCTGTGCGCCATTCTTTCGCTAATTCAACAGCCGCTCGCTTCATGTTGTTGCCATATGCGCCCAATTTTTCCTCAAATTTTTCTAGTAGTGTAAACGCATCGGCAGTAGAACCAGCAAAACCCGTTACAATTTTGCCACCTTGCAGTTTTCTGATTTTATTGACGCTGCTTTTAGCTATTGTATTGCCAAGGGTAGCTTGTCCATCCGCACCGATCACAACTTGTCCGCCGTGCTTGATGGCCACGACGGTAGTAGATTTCAATTTTTCCATGTAGTTATCTTTCGTTCTGAAGCTTTCAAAAACCGTACTTAACGCAAAAAGTCCTAGCAATTAGGACTTTCTGACACTATTGTTATAGTAGTTATACTATATGAGAAGCCTTACCGGATCCTCTAGCAGATTTTTGAGGCTGATTAGAAAGGCCGATCCTACGGCCCCATCTACCACCCTATGATCGCAAGATAGGGTAACCTTCATCACGTTCCCAATCTTCATTTCTCCGTTTTTCACGATGACCGTTTCCTTGATGCCTCCGACAGCGAGTATACATGCATCCGGCGGGTTGATGATGGCGGTAAATTCATCTATGCCAAACATACCGAGATTGGAAATCGTAAACGTATTCCCTTCCCAATCCTTAGGCTGAAGCTCTTTTTTCTTCGCCTTTCCGGCAAGGCTTTTTGCTTCGTTGGAGATTTGTGATAAGGATTTCGCATCAGCAAATCGGATCACGGGTACCAAAAGACCTTCCTCTACAGCTACCGCCATTCCGATATGAACATGCTCATTATACCTGATTTTGTCTCCAAGCCAGGAAGAGTTTGCCTTTGGATTTTGTTTCAGCGCCACAGCGCAGGCTTTAATTACCATGTCATTAAAGGAAATTTTGACAGGGGCTACCTCATTCATGCTTTTTCTTGCATCCATCGCCTTGTCCATGTTGATTTCCATGGTAAGGTAGAAGTGCGGAGCACTGAATTTGCTTTCGGCAAGTCGCTTCGCAATGACTTTTCGCATCTGCGAAACTTTCTCCTCCTTATAGGCTTCTTGGCCTATCGCCACGCCGCTACTTGCGGCAGCAGGAGGTGCTGCTTTTGTTTCCTTTGGCGTAAAGTTTTCAATATCCTTTTTTATTATACGGCCATTATCTCCGGAACCCGAAACTTGGGTAATGTCAATTCCTTTATCACTAGCGATTTTTTTGGCTAGGGGAGACGCCTTTACCCGATCTCCATCGGATGAAGAAGATTTTTCAGCCGTTTTGTGGGTAGCAGCTTGTTCTTTGGCTTCTTTTTCCGGTTCCGGCTTGCTTTCTTCTGCAGGAGAAGAGGCGTCTTCACCGCCAACTTGCTTCTGTTGATGCGCCTTCAATAAGGTTTTGTAATCGGCGCCTTTCTCGCCGATAATGGCAATGACGCCATCTACCTCGATGGCATCACCTTCGTCCACACCAATATAGAGCAGGTTTCCGTCTTCATAAGATTCCAGTTCCATGGTCGCTTTGTCGGTTTCGACTTCGGCAAGAATATCTCCCGACTTTACATCATCGCCCACCTTTTTCAACCAAGAAGCAATGGTACCCTCTTGCATGGTGTCGCTCATTTTTGGCATGGTGATTACCGTTGCGGCAATACCAGAGATGTCAATTTTTTCTTCGGATTTTCCGGTTTCAGGCGCGGGTGTCTTGCTGGGCGCTTCGCTTTTTTCCGGTTCTTCTGCTTTTTTCTCCTTCGCGGATTGCCCTCCGTTTCCACCGCTTTCCAGATCCTTAAGAATATCTTCTATATTTTCGCCCTTTTCTCCCAAGATAGCGATTACACCGTTTACAGGAATAGAATCCTTTTCTTCGACCCCGATGTGAAGTAAAATTCCTTCCTCATAGGATTCCAGCTCCATGGTAGCCTTATCTGTCTCCACTTCTGCCAGTATATCTCCCGGTTTGATGTCATCTCCTACTTTCTTTAACCATTGCGCGATAACCCCTTCTTCCATGGTATCGCTCATTTTGGGCATTCGTATTATCTCTGCCATAAGTAACTTATTCGAATTCTTGATTTCCGCAATTCAAAAATAGTTCTTAAAATATGTTTATTCAAATTTAATAATAGTATTTTCACGTCGGCTTAGAAACAAGTGGTTGCAAATTAATGAAATGCCAGTAATAAAAAATCAAAATTATGTTCACCCATACCTGATGTTCAATGGGCACATACAAACGATTGTTCCGGCTATTTGGGGGAGGAGGATTGCTTTACCGTTTGATAGAGAACGTATTACTACTCCGGATGGCGACTTTTTGGATATAGATTGGCTAAGAGTTTCTTCTGATCGACTGCTTATTATAAGTCACGGATTAGAGGGGAATAGCAGGAGGCCCTACATGATGGGAATGGCAAATATTTTTTTTTCACACGGATGGGATGTAGTCAGTTGGAATTTCCGTAGCTGCAGTGGAGAGATGAACCGGAGACCGGTGTTCTACCATTCGGGGGCAACAGCTGATTTGGAAACCGTTATTTCTCATACTGCTAAGAACTATGCCGAAGTTTATCTCGTAGGCTTTAGCTTAGGGGGAAACCTTACCCTAAAATACCTTGGGGAGGATCACCCATCAACCCCTAAAATATCAAAGGCTGTTGCGGTTTCTGTACCCTTGGATCTTTCCGGGTCAAGTGACAAAATCGGTCAGCGGGAAAACATCCTCTATGCAAACCGCTTTTTGCGGACGCTTAAGTGGAAGATAGTTCAAAAAGCGCGTGTTTTCCCAGAAATACAGGTCAAAAATCTTGACAAGATTAAAACGATTCGTCAGTTTGACGATGTGTATACGGGTCCCCTTCATGGCTTCGAGGGGGCGGATGACTATTACGCTAAGTGTTCTTCGTTAGGTTTCCTGCCAAATATTGCCGCTAAAGTGCTGATATTAAATGCCAAAAATGACCCTTTTTTAAGTGGTTCATGTTATCCTGAGGAGATCGGTACCCAGCTTACACGGGTATTTATGGAATTCCCAGACAACGGTGGACATGTCGGCTTTGCACCAAGAAAATTAACAGACGTATTTTGGTCAGAAAAGAGGGCGTTTGAATTTCTCGAAATGGATCAATAATATAACGATACGCTAAACTACTCAACATACCATGTGTGGAAGATACTCGCTCGCAAAAAGTAAGCAGGAATTAGAGGAACGGTTTCAGGCGGAAATGTTGGAACCGTTTCAGCCCAGGTACAATATTGCCCCTACGCAGCTTGTACCGGTTATTACGTCGGACAGCCGCAAGGGATTTTCTCATTTTTATTGGGGAATTACGCCCGATTTTGCCAAAAATAAACCTGTATCCCAAAAGTTTATAAATGCCCGTTCAGAAACGGTACATGAAAAGGTGTCTTTCCGATCCGCTTTCCAAAGGAAGCGCTGCATTGTTCCGGCCGACGGGTTTTTTGAATGGAAGCGGGTAGGGAAAAAAACAAAAACTCCTTACCGGTTTACGCTATTGGATGGGGGACTGTTTGCCATGGCGGGAATCTGGGATGAATATGAAACGACCGACGGAGATAGTCAACACACGTTTTTGATCCTGACAACATCACCCAACGGAATATTGACGGAAATTCATGACAGGATGCCAGTTATTCTCTCCAAGGAAATGGAGGCGGCTTGGTTGAATCCGTTGACCCCCGAAAGTGACCTGCTCGCCATGCTAGTTCCTTATCCGGAAGGCAGTATGTTAGGATATTCCGTTTCCCCTATGGTAAATCAGGTCGGGAATGATTCTCCTTTCGTCATCCGTAAAACATTGCCGATGGATCAGTTTGGAAACTACACGCTTTTTGGATAATGGAAAACATACACATCATCGATCTGGAGTTCCAACATGCTAAGGAGGCTATTGGTTGTTTTTTGATTCCTAATGGCAAAAGTCTTATTCTTGTAGAATCTGGACCGGAAAGTACCTTTCCACAGTTAAAAAAAGGCATAGAAAAGCTTGGCTATACGTTGGATGATGTCAAGCACGTACTTTTGACCCATATTCATTTTGACCATGCAGGGGCGGCATGGAGATTGGCCGAACGAGGTGCTAACATCCATGTACACCCGCTTGGACTTCCGCACTTGGCTTCTCCGGAAAAGTTATGGAACTCTGCGGCTCAAATATACGGGGATAATATGCAGCGTCTGTGGGGGGAAATGCAGCCTGTTCCTAGGGAGTTACTCATTGCCGTACAGCACGAGGAGGTGCTTGATTTTGACGGAAAAATGATCAAAGCCTGGCATACTCCCGGTCATGCCGTTCACCATGTCGCTTGGCAGATCGGAGAGGTGCTATTTACTGGAGATGTAGCGGGAGTTCAGATTGCTGAAGGGCCTGTTGTGCCACCTTGTCCTCCTCCGGATATTCATCTCGAAGATTGGAAAAAATCGATAATCCTTATCAAGGAGATAAATCCGAAACAATTGATCCTCACGCACTTTGGAAGTGTTTCTGCCGTTACTGAGCATCTTGATGCATTGAACTTCATGCTTGATGACTGGGCTGCTTGGATGAAACCAAAATTCGATGCTGGATTGGGAATGGAAGAGGTCATTCCTGAATTCACGTCCTATACAGAAAATCAGCTGATTACCATGGGGGTATCAGCTGAGACACGAAGCTGCTATGAACATGCCAATCCCAGTTGGATGTCCGTAGGTGGTTTAATGAGGTACTGGAAGTTAAAGGCCCAGGGAAGGATTTAGGTCATCTTCGGAGCATGATCCGGATTGGTTTTAAGACAGAATACCCATCCAGAATACGTAGCATGTATGTGCCCGGAGATAATGTTTCCGTCGATAGTTTTATTTCTCCTGTAGTACTGCTAAAGGAAATTCCTAACGTCCAGTCTTTTACGACAGTTCCGCTCATGTCATGTAATAGGATATGGCGAGCATTAACAGTGTCCGGCAGGGAGATGATGAGCCAATTTTCTGCGGGGTTGGGGAATACCGAAATTTCCGCTGGACCTCGGCTTATTTCTTCGTCAATAAAGAAAGATGTATTCCCCTCCATCTCCCGGTAGCCACGCATTTCCCGGTATCCCCTTAACATTTGCGAACCAAAAAGTCCATTTTTTGAGGAAGTGATTTTTCTAGTACCTTGAGGGGCAAATCCCTCAGTAACATTCATGGAGACGATCTCAAAAGGAAGACTTATGGCTGTTTGACGCGCGTCTTTAACATTTGGAGAAGGAGCGGTCAGATCTCTGGCAAATTCTTTTGGTCGCTTCGTAAGCAGAGAGTCTTCTCCGTCATAGGCAACAATAATGTTTTGCTGAACTTTCCTCTGATCCTCTTCCTGTATTCCGAAACAAATGCCTGCTAATAAGAGCAGACCAGAAATGATAGGAAGTGCTTTAGAGACCAGTGATAGTGCCTGATTTTTTTCCTCGTCGAAGGTGAATACAATTTTATTTTGAAAATCGGGATAAATAAGCATATCAAATAGAATTTTTTGTATTTTAGGTTTTGGGATACATATTTCTGCCTTTTGAAATGGCCAAATTATCTTTCGGTAACCGAGGCCGTTTTTCATAAGTAATTATGAAATAATTAAAATAGCAAAGAAATGTTTAATGTTTTGTCAATCCTTTCCCGATTAGATTTGCTTATTTTTGACGAAAAAAGCAGTTTTATTCCATTTTAGTTAATTGGAAAAACACTAAGGTGAATTCAAAAAAAAATCATATTTTTCATTTTATAGTTCAGTTTTTTTGCTGTGGGCAGGAGGTATTATTGCCTCTGTAAGCACGAACTGCCAATGCAGTTGGTCCAATTCTCTTTTCATGTGTTTATAATTTGTTTTTCAGTTGCCATCCCGACTCGTCGGGACAGGCTATGGAATCCCTGCCTGTCCGAAAGGCAGGCTCGATTTCATAATTGGATTTGTATTTCATTGTATAAGTATGATATTTGTCGCATTGGCCCATGTTTTGAATTTAAGGCATTATGAAAACATCCAGAATAACCGGAGCGGGGCATTATCTCCCGGAAAGAATAGTAACCAACGATGATTTGGCGGGGATGATGGATACGAATCACGAATGGATCGTCGAACGAACGGGAATTGAAGAGCGTCGCTGGTTCACCCCGGGAAAGGATACGGTAAACAGTATGGCGGTGGCAGCCTCTAAACGTGCCATTACACAGGCTGGAATTCGCACCGAAGAAATTGAATTCATAATTTTCGCGACAATTACGCCCGATTATTTTATTCCGGGAAATGGCGTTTTACTTCAGCGGGAATTAGGGCTTCAGGGCATAGGGGCCCTAGATATTCGTAACGCCTGTTCAGGATTTATATACGCACTTTCAATCGCGGACCAATACATTAAGTCGGGCATGTATGCCACAGTACTTGTTGTTGGTGCTGAAATTCAATCCTCCGCCTTAGATAAAAGCAACGAAGGGCGATCAAGTGCCGTAATTTTTGCGGACGGTGCAGGAGCTGTGATCGTGCAAAGCTCGAATAAGCCCGGACATGGAATCCTTTCAACACATTTGCATGCCGATGGTGACTTCGCTGAAGAACTTTACGTAAAGGACCCTGGGAGCAGCAGGGCCGTGAGGATTTCTCCAGAGATGATCGAAGACGGGAGTCTAAACCTGAAAATGAACGGGAATACGGTCTTTAAGCATGCCATAGTGAGGTTTTATGAAGTCATTATGGAGGCACTTGCAGCCAACCAAAAAGATGTGTCCGCAATAAATCTGCTAATTCCACATCAGGCGAATTTGCGGATCAGTCAGGCGATTCAGCATAAATTGAATCTGCCAGACGATAAGGTTTTTAACAACATAACCAAATACGGAAATACTACCGCAGCAACCATTCCGATAGCGATCAGTGAGGCCTGGGAACAAGGAAGGATAAAAGAGGGGGATCTTGTATGCTTGGCGGCATTTGGGAGTGGTTTTGCGTGGGGATCCGCACTGATTCGCTGGTAACGCGATGTTGCGCTGAGATAGATCATGTACACACTGGAAGATGCTTTAGCTATTTATAAAAACAAAGCGCTTTTTGAAGAGATTCATCAAGCAAAATTGTCAGCGCTTAGGTTATTGGAAAATGTGTCGAATAGGATCGATCTCAACGAGCTGGCAGAGATGCACGCCGGCAATAAAGGTGTGAAGATAAGCAAGGGAAATGAACTGGAACACTGTCCCTATCAGGTGCTCGATGTTGTGCGGGATTTTGACCCAACTAGGGGGTTAAACATCCGTCTGTTACACTGGTGGGGATACGGGATGTTTCTATTTGTCCTGTTAGGTAAGGATTACTTTGGTAAAGAAGCCCTTGAAAAACTTCTATTTAGCGAACCTTTACGAGGCTTTGTGGTTTCAAAGGTTCCAACCCCCTTTGACTATAAACGCATCCTGGAAGAGGCCGAACAGGCTGGTTTCAAGAACCCGGTCGGCGAGGATCTATCCTCGTTGGCGGAGGGGCGGATTCAATTGGTGAAAAAAATACCTTATGAGGATGATTTCATGCTTTTAGAAAATAGGCTAGTAACTGAAATTACTCAGCTATTCCCGCAGTTTAGGACAGGTTGATAAATACCCCGCATCGCTATTTTTTTTT
>WGNT01000077.1 GCA_016124425.1 Cytophagales bacterium | reverse complement strand
CAACAGCGGAACAGTCACCAAGACGGGGGCAAGTAATGCAACCTTAAATATCACCTTCAACAATTTGGAAGGCGGCGACTTTGAGATTGATGGGGGCACTATTACCAATATAGGCACATTTACCAATGCAGGCAATATGGTGTTTGATGGCGGTATATTTGCTACGTCAGGAACAATGAGCCATTTGACTAATGCAAATGTAAGCGGTCAGGGCACATTTAACCAAACAGGAGGTTCCCATACTGTAAACAGTTCCATAACAATAGGTAGCACATTGACTTTGAACCAAAGCGGAATCATGGTGGTGGCAAATGGCCAGACTGTAACCATCGACGGGATCTGGAATTGGGACAGGGGACAGGTCCAAGGTCCGGGAACCATTGTGCTCAGTAAGGAAGGTACCTTAAACCTTACTCCGGTTGAGGGAAAATTTTTTTCAGGGACACCGGGTGAGTTCAACAACAACGGCACAGTTAATTTGTCCGGACAGGCTGTATTTTTCAATTCGGCCTTTACCATAAACAATGCCGGGAAATTCAACATCAGCAGCAGTTCTGGTTTATTTGGAGCCACCGGTACAATCAACAACAGCGGCACCACCACTAAAACAGGGGCGGGTAATGCAACCATTAGCGTGACTTTTAATAACACAGGTGAGATTTTAGGTATTGGGGGGCTTACCTTTAATACAGTATTGAATAATCAAGGAATTATAGGTCCGGGACTTTCAACTGGAGTTTTGGCCATAAATGGATTGCAGCCACTTTCAGCAAACAGCACCCTTGTAATCGAAATTCAGGACAACTCCGGCCCAGGCACAGGCCACGACCAACTGGCGAGGGCAGGAGCGCTGACCCTAGCCGGTACGCTAAATGTTTCCGAAATTGGCGATGTGCCCGGAGATTCCTATACCATTGTGCAGCTCAGCTCAGGTGCGATCAGTGGCAACTTCAGCGCAATCAATTTGCCTGACGGCTACAGCATTGAAACCACCTCGAATGCCATCATATTGACCAAAACCGCCGACCCATGTGAAAACTCAATTGCACCGATAATCATTGCGGATGTCACGGAGACCTGCCCGGGAGGAACTGTCATCCTTAGTACCGATGAAGCCGTAAGTTACCTGTGGAGCAATGGGGCTACCACTCAAACAGTGGAAGTTGGGCCAGGCGAATATACAGTCACAACAATCGATGAAAATGGCTGCAGCGCTGTTTCAGACCTATTGGTTATAACAGCAGTTGATACCGAGGCACCTGCAATTCCTGAAATTCCAAACTTGGAAATAAGCGCAGATACGGATGCCTGTTCGGCCATAGAAGCCAACCTGACCATACCGGAGGCCACCGACAATTGCAGCATCGCTTCCCTGACCAACGATGCACCTGAAGAATTTCCATTGGGCACCACGGTTGTGACCTGGACAGCCATCGATGCGACCGGAAATTTAACCACAAGGAGCTTCAATGTCATTGTAAAGGACAACCAAGCACCTGTCATTAATGCCCCTGCCAATATCAATATTCAGATACAGGCAAACGAGGAGTCGGCCACTGATGTGGATTTGGGAACCCCAATCACTTCCGACAACTGTGGTGTTGAAGAAGTCAGCAACGACGCACCTACAACTTTTGCTGTAGGAACCACGACAGTGATCTGGACCGTGACCGACGTCAATGGTAATACAGCCACAGCCAGTCAGACCGTGACAGTGACAAGAGAAGTCCTGCCAACCATCGCAGCACCTGCAAACATAACCGTTAGTAACAATGAAGGAATTTGCGGAGCCACAGGAATTGACCTTGGTTCACCTACGGTGACCGGAGAGGACATCCCATCAGACGGCATCAGCAACAATGCCCAATCATCCTTCCCTGTGGGCACGACCACAGTGATTTGGACCGTAACCGACGGCAACGGCAACACAGCGACTGCCCAGCAGAGCGTGACCGTTACCGATGAGGAGAGTCCAGTTATTGCACCCGTGGCCATTATCACCCGTTCCAACGATCCTGGATCTTGTGATGCGGAAATTGAAATAGATGCTCCTGCCGTAAGTGATAACTGCGATAATCCAACTGCTACAGGGACAAGAAGCGACGGCCTTGCATTAAATGCACCTTACCCCGTAGGCTCAACCCAGATCACCTGGGCAGCATCCGATGCAGCCGGCAATGAGGCGGACGAAGTGGTACAGACCGTAACCGTTATAGATACCGAAGCACCTGAAATCACATCCCCAGCCAACATTAGCATTCAGGTAGGGGAAAGTGAGGAGTCTGCCACTGATGTGGACTTAGGTACTCCATTAACTTCAGAAAACTGTGGTGTTGAAGAAGTCAGCAGCGACGCACCTACAACTTTTGCTGTAGGAACCACGACAGTGATCTGGACTGTGACCGACGTCAATGGCAATACAGCCACAGCCAGTCAAACCGTGACAGTGACCAAGATAATTCTGCCCATCATTACAGCCCCTACCGATATCGAAGTAGACCTAGCTACATCAACTGTTCCGTTCGACGAGGAGATATGTGTTACCGCAACTGTCTTAGACCAATTTGGCGAAGTGATGGAAGGGATTGAGGTGTTTTTGGAAATTAACGGACAAGCTTCCGGTTCAGCCATCACCAATGAAGAAGGTGCTGCGGAATTTTGCGAGACATTTGAAATAAAGGAACAGGACGGACAGGACGGAGATGGACAGCGTATCCTTTCCTTCTATTATGCGGGTGGTGCGAGAGTGAATTCGGTTATTACATTAACTAGAATTCTAATCATACCTGTTCCAACGTTAGTTAGACTTGCACCCGTAGATGAAATCATTACTATCGGCGAGCAGATTTGTTTTGATCTCGGAGTTCTCGATCAGTTTGTAATGCCACTTGGCGGTGCAGACTTCTTCATAGAGTTAAATGGAAACGTGGTAGACGAAGTCACCTCTGGACAAGATGGTAAATATCAGTATTGTTTTACTTCAAATACCGCGGGGCAGTTTACTTTCGGTTTCTATACTGAAGGTGGAGTAAAGGTACTTTCTGTCCTTAACGTTGTAGATGTACAACCCATACCAACCATTCTAAATATTAGCCTGTCTCAGGAACAAATCCAGGTTGGCGAGGAGCTTTGTCTGGCGGTTACAGTTCTGGATCAATTCGGACTTCCAGTCGTAGGGTCAGATGTAACCCTTGATGTCGATGGCGTATTCTATAAAAGAGATATTACCGATGAAAATGGTAGGTTGGACTTCTGTATTACACCACAAGAGGCTGGGGTCCTTGTATTTGATGCCACAGTTGATGAGGAACTTCAGGAGAGCGCCTCTGTGCTCGTAACGGAGGAATCAACTAGTCAACAACCTATACCTACGACCCTCAACCTAAGTGTTTCAGACAAGCAAGTCGATGCTGGCGAGGATATTTGCTTGACAGTCACAGTGCTCGATCAATTTGGTCTTCCTATAGTTGGGGAAGAAGTGTCACTTGCAATAAATGGGCAAGATTCCGGTAAAGGTTTTACTTGGGAGTACGGAAGGGCGACATTTTGTTTAGGTACAAACGAATCCGGGGTTATTATGTTTGATGTCACAGTTAATGAGGACCTGAAGGGAACCATCTCGGTGCTTGTAACAGATGAATCAATAAATGAAATTGCGATCAAAGCGTTTGCATTGGTCGATGCCGACAAGAACCAAATTGTCAGGGAGATCAAAGAGGGAGATGAATTGCTTTTTTCTGAGATTAAAGACCTAACGCTCAGTTTCGTCGCAATTGCTGATCCAGAGGTCGTTGGAAGTGTATGGATTGAAATGGAATTCCAAACCGAGTGCGAAACCTGTCCTACCAGTAAAACCGGACGTGTGGAAAACGTTATCCCTTATGCGCTATTTGGAGATATCAATTCAAATTATAACGGACGGAAGCTTTCTTCTGGTGAATATACCCTCTATGCGAAGCCATTTGCTAAATCTAACCGTCAAGGAGAAGTAGGTTCAGACTATACCGTCAATTTTACCATAAAATATGATATGGAAGTAAGCACATTTGTACTGGTAGATTCCCATACAAATCAGGATGTTCAAAAAATACGAGACGGAGATGTGCTTGATTTGGCAAAACTTGGAGACATCAGGTTTAATATAAGAGGCGAGGCGGACAAATCTCCGATAGGATCCATGAAAATGGAAATTGAAGGGCCATTTAACTCAAGCATTTTCGAACGGGTGGCACCTTATGCTTTATTTGGTGACAATAAAGGTAACTATTCTGGAAGAAAGCTACCTCTTGGAAAATACACACTTAAGGCAAAGGCTTATCCAAATTCCGCCTCAAACAGCGAAGGATTTGGTGGGGAGATAGCTACTATCCAATTTGAAGTGATTTCCGGATTTGCGGTGACAAGCTATACCTTAGTGAATGCCGATATAAATGAAGATATAATGGAATTGAAAGATCAGGATGTATTAGATCTAAATAAATATGGACTTACCAGACTAAGCATCAGAGCAAACACTGTCGGCGAAGACATAAACAATGTCGTAATGATGCTTTCAGGACCATTCCAGAAAACCATAAGAGAGAGAGTAAAACCTTATACCCTGTTTGGGGATCTTGCTGCCAACCACTACAATGGAAGAAGGTTCAATCCTGGAGATTATGAATTGACATCCACTCCTTACGACAGAAATAGCCTCGCAGGAGGTGCCAAAACAATCCGTTTTACTGCCAAATACGGGGAGAACTTAAGGGTTGTGTTAGCAGACCAAGTTCTTGAAGAGAAGGAAAGTGAGAGCGAAGATGCATTGGAGTCAGGAAAAATCACGATATATCCACAGCCTTCCAATGGAGTGGTTAATTTCAATTATCCGTCAGAGTTAGCTGAAAATACTTCCGTACAGATTATCGACAGCAATGGACGAATAATTTATGGGGGTGTTGTTGGAAAAACCCCGGCATTTGACTTCCGAAACTATGGATCCGGGCTTTTCCTACTGATCATTAATACGGATAATGAAACGTTGAAACACAAAATTTTAATCCATTAAACTAATTTGTAGAAGGAACAAAAGGCCTGTCCTCTTGGGATGGGCCTTTTTATTTAATATAGGGCACGTTTCACATTAATTTGGAATAGATTCTATTTGGACGCAGCGGAAATTACGTTATAAAATAAAAAAGGTCAATCCATACTTCCTAGATCCTTATTAACCACTAAAACTCAGTGTCTATCGGGATGTTATTAATGCCGTCAAATAAAGATATTTTTGAGGCACAATATTTTTCCCATGGACGGACTGGACCTAGAATACAATTTAAAAACAGAATTTTAATTTTGACCTAATTACAAACAAATCGGTCCTGCTCCTTACTGCTAGTATCACGATATTAATCTCTCTTTTCTCCTAATGGAATCCCTATAAATATTGGATAATCTAAATGGTTATTTTGCTTAAGTTGAGAATTTTTGGGGATAAAGTATAAGATGAGTATAAGAAACCGCTGGATTTTAATGGTCATCGTGAAAAAATTTAAATTTTAATAATGATCTATTTATTAACTTGGTGTCTTGAAGACAACAAAATGAAAATCAGGAGATCAGGACTTGGGATTTGGTATTGGATTATTGGCCTTATTATGTTGACCAACAGTCTTTTTTGTGTAGTTTCCTTCAAAAATGCAAGGAGCTTAAGACTAAGATTCGAGAGGTAGAGAAACTTAAAGAACTCGAAGAGCCTTTTGGGCAGTGGATAGCATTTTTCGATCAAAAGCAATCGGGATTGTCAGCATTGGAAAAAGAATACCTAGCTGGAACGTTGCAGAATGGAAAGACCGGAATGGCGACTTCTGATCCTAATGAAGATTTTGAATTGGAATGCATCAATGGACCTGCTTTTATTTTAGGTTCAATGACCTACAAGTCTGTGACGTTTGATTATACCTACCTAAATGATTATACATTTCTTCCATCCAACAAATTTCACCACGCTGTTTTAAGTGGGTCTGGCCTGTCATTTTGGTATCGGAAAATCCTGATTGAATATTATGCTTACCTTACCTTAGAATGCCCGCAAGTAAGAGGTTTTGAGTTGAAAGATATCGATAGCGGCGAAGTGATTTCAGCTCAGGAAACTTTGAGACTGGAATCCAATCAGTCAGTGACAGTTGGACATAACGGTATATTCAAACCGCTTACCGTTGAAGATACGAGGGAGGATGGACCATTTTATCTCCATGGAATAGGATTCAGGAACAAAGAAAAAATTTCCCGGTTTTTTTCAGAGATGGTTAAAAAATATAAAGATGCCTATAATTGGGAATTGCCTTTATTAAATCCAAGTTCCATTATTCTTCCTCCAAACGAGGCTCCAATGGTTGACTTTAAAAGTGACGAAGAAAAATTCTCTATAAAACTGGAAAGTTTGGATGGAAAGCCACGGCCATTTAATCTATCTATTTCCATCAGGACAAATTCCTTGGGATTTGATGCGATAATTCCGGCCATACTTGAAGTGACCTGCCCAATTTTGGTAGACGTGTTAATGATTGATAGAAATCACTTCCTTGATATTCAATTTGGAGAATCACCTTACAATATTACATGGTCCAATGGTATAAGTGGCGAACTTTCCCAAACCCTTACTCCAGGTAATTATGATGTTAAAGTGACTGATGCCAATGGTTGTGAAAGAACAGTTGAATTTACAATGCCCGAATTCGGCACCGTAGAGGATATTGATGGGAATGTTTATGAGACAGTGGAAATCGGCAACACCTGGTGGATGGCGGAGAACTTACGAACGACCCGAAAACGGGATGGGACCGCCATTTTGCACCTGCCATCCAATGAGGAATGGATAAATAGCGGACAGACTGCTTTTTCGTGGCGGGACAATACTAAATCACACGACGAAACCTTCGGAAAACTGTACAATTATGCTGCGGCATGCTGTGATATTTGTCCGACGGATTGGAGGCTTCCCGGAATCTCTGAGATCACCGAGCTTACAGGGGAATTCGGTAGGATGAACGCAGCGAGGGCGCTTCGTGCCCTAAATGCTTGGCCTGACGGTTCCCTGAAATCCACTAACCTTTCTGGACTTTCCTTTCTTCCCGCCGGATTCCGAGTAGGAAGAGACGGCGTCTTTTCCACGGGTAAGCCTTTTGCGACATTCTGGACCAACTTCGTCGATCCATATGGATTTGTTAACCTCGTTCTCCTTCAGGGCTCTGTTGACTATAAAACGACCACTATAGCTACTTCACTGCGGGACGGATATAGCGTTCGCTGTGTAAAGGAATGACCTAAATGTACATTGCCTGGCTATAGCGTGAGACAAGACATTCCCTCAAAGCTGTTCCTCTCTGCCAAGGGATCCACGAATGCAAGGCAAAAAGAAAAACCCCTTAACAAGCTATTTTTTATATGTTAAGGGTTTTTAAAGAAGTTATGTGACCTCGCGAAATGTAAATATCATACCATCCTAAACCTGCCTAAAACGCATATCTTGCCCCGACCTGAATTTGATTTAGTGTGCCATTTGGAAGGCCTTTACCCACGTTTTCGTTCACCCGGTAGTTAAAGTGTTGGGTCTCCTTATTAAATTCCGTAACTTAATTATTTTTAATATTCTAACATTTAGATTATTCCATTATAATTAGTTTAGAAATTAGTTTTAAACCGTTTTTTATTTCTTATAAACCTAAATTTTATGTTATTTATCTGTTAAGTATTAGGCTAAATAGAGACAAACCTTAAAAATTTGAGTATGATTGTAAAAAAATAGTACTGGCGATTTGGATGTGCGTAGCGAAAATGACCCATAAGGGTATGGCTATTTGGCAACTGAAAAACAATTATAAACAAGTGAAAAAACTAATTTTCCTCATTATTTTGGTCTCGTTTAGCTGCAGGTTATCGTGCAACACAAAAAAGATGCAGAACAGGCAGGTGGCCGATGGAGTGCAACATTCGGAAACCATCAGCACCATCGCTTTTGGGTCCTGCAACAAACACGATCTTCCGCAGCCGCTTTGGAAGCCTATTTTGGGTGAAGATCCCGATTTGTGGATATGGCTAGGAGACAATGTCTACGGAGATACGCATGACATGTCTTTATTGGCTTCCAAGTATGAGGCGCAGTACAATCAGGAAGGCTATGTCAACGTCCGCAAAGATATGGATGTAATTGGTATCTGGGACGATCACGATTACGGTATCAATGACGGTGGTGTACATTACGCCATGAAGGAGGAAAGCCAACAACTGATGCTTGATTTTCTCGATGTGCCTGAAGAAGATGAAAGAAGAAAGCGGAAGGGTGCCTATGCTGCTTATAATTTTGGAGAAGGTGATCAAAAAGTAAAAATCTACTTGCTAGACGCAAGGTACCATCGGGATACCCTATTAAAAGATGGAGGAAACTATATACCAAATCTGGAGGGAACAATTTTGGGAGAAGAGCAGTGGGCTTGGCTTGAGGAGGAGTTTAAGCAATCAGATGCGCGAATTAATATCATTGCCTCAGGTATACAGTTTATTGCAGAGGATCATCCTTTTGAAAAATGGGCCAATTTTCCAAATGAACGGGAAAGGTTAATGCAACTCATTGCTGACTCGGGAATAGCATCTCCCCTGCTTTTGAGTGGTGACCGACATATAGGAGAGATGGCTAAAGCTAAACTGCCAAATGAGAAAGAAATCGTTGAAGTTACCTCTAGCGGGCTTACCCATACCTGGAAAGAATGGCGACCCGAGGAAAATAGGTATAGGATCGTCGGAGATCATGTGGCCGAGTTACACTATGGACTTATTTCCATCGATTGGACCAAAAATAGGATGGAGCTTGCCATTAAGGGAGAAAATAACGCCCAGTTTTTGGATTTACAGGTGGCCTTCTGACCCTTAGGTCATACAGCTGGCTTTATAGGCATATAAAACCCAATGCGGTATCTTCGCCGCATTGGGTTTTTGCATTTAGGCAGAGAAACCAAATAGACCCGCTAGTTGAAGCTGCGGATTCACTGGGTTCATTTTGGGACAGACGCGTAAGCGGATTTTTGCATTTTTTCTTGTTAGGCTACTCCGTTTTCCAACTAAATGGATAGTGATTTTTGATGAAAATTAGCAGAATCATACATGATATTAAAACATCATGTGGCAATACTTTGTAACTATTTCCCTAAATAATCAAAAAAAAGCTAGATGAATCTATTGCGAACTTAAGAAAAATAATCGTACATTTGTCCCGGGTGATTAAGCAACTTTTTCTGCTAAAGATTTTTGTAAAACAATGGATGGAGGGATATTTAGGTAATTTTTTTCACCTCCTAATATTTTCCAAAATTTTTGCGACGATCTTTTAAATAATAATAGCGGTATGTCGATAAATTTATGCCTATGAAGAAACTATTCGCCCTTACCTTATTTATTATCGGCCATATAGCTTCCGCTCAAGGACAGGGTGTCGACGATAGTACGTATTACGTCAGCTATCCCGAAAAGATCACAACGCGTTACTATTTTTCAAGAAAATACACATCCCTCCGGCTCAAATCAGATGACTATACACTTACCTACAACCCAAATACCACCCTGAATATGGGTGTGGGAGCAACGTACCAAGGATTGACGCTGAACCTGGCCTATGGCTTTGGCTTTCTAAACCCAGAGCGTGGAAGAGGGGATTCGAAGTACTTGGATTTGCAGGCGCATATGTATCCAAGGAACTTTGTCATCGACTTCTTCGGGCAGTTTCACAAAGGATTTTACATCCCGAATCCAAACACTAGCTCCCCGATGGCAGAAAAATACCTAACCCTTCCAGATATGCGGACACAAAAAATCGGCGCATCCGTACAGTACCTCTTTAGTCCGGAGAAATTCTCCTTTCAGGCAGCCTTTCTACAGCACGAATGGCAACAAAGGTCGGGGGCAACGTTTCTCTTAGGGTTTGAAATGTATGGTGGACGGGCTGTAAATGAACTTGGTATTTTGCCCACCGTGATGCTGACGAACGGCGGGGGATTTGACCGCATCCGCTTTTTTGAATTTGGACCGAATGTGGGGTATGCCGCCACACTGGTAATCAAAAAGCATTTTTTCGTCACCGGATCGCTTTCCTCCAACCTGGCTTTCGGCTACAGCACCTTGGACAAACAGGGAACTCCCGTGACTGAGTGGGGAGTAAACCCCAACGTGTTTGGGCGGATTTTTGCGGGTTACAATTCCTCAAGCTGGTCCGTCAACGCAAACTATGTATTGAATTCAGTAAACCTCCCGAAGGTGGACAACGTCAATGCAGCATTTATGACGGGCAACTACCGGTTGAACTTCGTTTATCGGCTTTTGCCGGGGCCGAAATTAAATCGGTATCTAAATGTCGTTGACAAAGCGAAAGCAAGGCTTCTGAACTAAAACTTTACGAAACGGTAAACTATGCCTAACACAGCGGATAACCGGCTTTTTAAATTATAGATTTTTTAGTGTTTTCATAGCTTTTTTGCATTCGTTTATATCCAAATAACATTCTGTTATCGATACGGTAACCTACAGGAAATAATAGGTTACTATCATTTGATAAGAAAACGTCATTCCTTGTAAAGAATTATCAAAATAAGTATCCTTTTTGATAGTATGATTATTCTTTTTATAAGTAGTCTCTTTATACCAATGTACTAACTTAACAAATTGATTTCTATGGGGAAATATTTTACTCTAGCAAAAACGCAGGGCTATGCCTTGCTTTTTGCGCTGATGATGGTATGCTGTATGACAGTTACCATGGCCCAAAGCCGACGTGTCACAGGGAACGTGACGTCATCGGAAGATGGATTGGGCGTTCCGGGTGTCAACGTGCTGATAAAAGGGACCCAAGTAGGTACCGCTACCAACGTAAACGGAGACTACGCGCTTGATGTACCGATAGGAGACGCTGTACTGATATTCTCCTATATCGGATTTAAAACACAGGAAATATCGGTTGGTACCCGCTCGGTGATCAGCATCGAGATCTCCCCTGATGATTCGGCTTTGGGAGAGGTAGTAGTAACCGCATTAGGAATTCGAAGGGAAGAAATTTCCCTTGGCTATTCCATAGAGCGGGTAGGAGGAGAGGAGATGACGCGAGTAGCCCAGGAAAGCTTCCTAAACGCCATGGCCGGTAAGGTAGCCGGAGCTACCATAAGTACGACCGGGGGTACCGGTTCATCGGTAAGCATGGTCATCCGCGGAGCTACCTCGTTAAGTTCCGACAACCAGCCGCTGTTCGTTGTGGACGGGGTGCCTATCGCCAATACCCTAAATAACGTGTCCTCCATTGGAAATGAAAACCGGGTAGATTATGGCAACGCCATCTCAGGGATCAATCCGGATGACATTGCGGAGATCACCATACTTAAGGGGCCCAGTGCAGCTGCCCTTTACGGATCGCGTGCCGGCAATGGGGTCGTTCTGATCACCACAAAAAGCGGGAAATTGGACCGCATGACCGTTAACGTATCTTCAAACACCGTCTTTGATGTTCCCTTCAAATACTTAAAATGGCACAGCCGCTTTGGTTCCGGACAATTTTCCGCCATTCCTCCGGAAATCAGTGGTACGCCACTATCAAATCCCTTCCGGGCTTTGGTTCAGGAAAACGTAAACGCCGCATTTGGCGCCGAACTTGACAAAGGATATATGGCCCCCCAATGGAACAGCCCCCTGGATGAAAATGGCAGGCCGATACCGATGGAATTGGTCTCCCATCCCGATAATGTCAGGAATTTCATGCAGACCGGTATCACGACGACCAATGGCTTTTCCGTTTCGAACAGCACCAACTCCATGAACTACCGGATTTCCTATGGCAACATGCGGAATCGGGGGATTATTCCAAATGCGGACTTGTTCCGGAATACCCTCAACATCAATTCATCTGTAAAACTGAATGATAAGGTGTCCCTAAGCACCAATCTTGATGTCAGCAGGAATAATTCCAACAACCGGCCTGCCGGAGAGCGGGGTACGAACCCCTTGCAGTGGGTCTATGAAACGTCGCCACACATCAATATTCTAGACCTGAAAGACTATTGGATGCCTGGACAAGAAGGCTTGCAGCAGAAAGCGCCGGATGTTGCCTTTCCGACACGGACACTCAACAATCCCTACTTTTTGGCGAATGAGGTAAATAACAGCTTTAATAGGGACCGGGTATTTGGTAATGTAAAGGCAGACTGGCAGATCTCCCCAAAATTTTCTGTGTTCGCTAGATATGCCTTGGATACCTATAGTGAAACGCGGGAAAGCAAAATCGCTAGAAGCTATACCCAAGAGCCACAAGGCGCCTATGGGATTACAGAACTCCATGGTTTTGAGAGCAACGCCGACTTTTTGGCCTCTTATAACGAGGACTTCAACGGTTTTGGCCTTACACTCTCTGCGGGCGGAAATATGCGTTACCAAAATGGCAGTAACATGACCGTCTCTTCCCGACCAGGAGCCGGACTGATTACGCCTGGGGTGTATACCATACAAAACATCTCGCAGGACAATGTGCAATACAATAATTCCCGATTCGAGCGGGGAATCAACAGCTTGTACGGGTTGGCAAACCTTTCCTTTAAGGACATGATTTACCTGGATTTGACAGCCCGATCAGACTGGTCGAGTACGCTGCCAAATGCTTCCGCTTATTTTTATCCTTCCGCTTCACTTAGTTTGCTATTGAATGAGATGGTAGATCTGCCGAGTTCAGTGAGTGTATTGAAATTCAGAGGAGGTTACGCTTCTGTCGGAAATGACGCAAATCCTTATCAGCTCATCGCCGCCTTGGGCAATGCGGGAGCATGGGGCAATTTGCCGCGTTTATCCCTGCCAGGCACGCTACTTAATCCAAACCTAAAGCCAGAGATAGCGACCTCTTATGAGGCTGGGTTGGACTTGAACCTATTTAGCGACAGGTTGAGATTCAGTGGTACCTATTATATGGTGCAAAACGAAAACCAGATCTTCAGTACCGGACTTCCACCATCCACCGGCTATACCTCAAAGCAGATCAATGCCGGCCTGCTGGAAAGCAAAGGCATTGAGCTTACCCTGGGATCAACAGTGGTACAGAACAGCAAATGGCGTTGGGACCTGAACATCAACTTGACCAGAAATCGAACAAGGATATTGGAATTAGCCGATGATCTGCCCTACTATACGCTTTGGACAGATGCCCGTGGTGGCGCATGGACCTATGTGGGCGATGAAATAGGAGATATTTATGATGCCCAAGTTATCACGGTGGAGGATCCTAATTCCGAGTACTTTGGATTTCCTATCCTAAATCAGACCGGAAAATGGCAGGATATCGATGCGGTAAACAGCCGAAATAAGATCGGAAATTTTAACCCTAAGTTTATTCTTGGCGGACAGAGTTCCCTTTCGTACAAAAACATCCATTTGAATTTTACCTTTGACTGGAGAAATGGTGGGGATTTCGTGTCGCAGACGTATCGATGGGGTGAAGAACATGGACGCTCTCAGGTGTTCTTGGATAAGCTTATCAATCCGGGGGAAATGGAAGGCCGGGAGCTTAGGGATTTCTTAATCGCCAACAAAGAGGAAATGATCCTTATCAATGGAAACAATTTTCCTTTGGTCGGTGGACCGACACCTGACTTTAACGGGTATCCGTTTACGTTTGGTCCCTTTACCCTACCCTATGGCGGCGTGTTTATTCCGGGGGTCTATGCCACCGCTTTTGATGAAAACGGAAACCCTACGGAATTCGCCGAGAACTTGGGCGAAAATATCGGAAAACCGGGCGGAACGTTGACGTTACCCTATGCCGGAAGTACTGCATGGAGTTTTACAAGGGCGTTTCTTTATGACGCCTCGTTTGTGAAGCTACGTGAGGTGTCACTGGGGTATGATATCCCGCAGCGCATTACAAATCAGCTCAAGATGCAAAACCTCAACGTGTCGGTGTATAGCCGTAACATCATGCTATGGACGGCAGCCAAAATCAATATTGACCCAGAGATGGCGTTTCAGCCACAGGCAGGCGTTCAGGCAGGCACCCAGTTTAAGCAGGGAATTGAGCGATGGAACGTGAACCCTTGGGTGATGCCTGTCGGCTTTAAAATCAATGCTACCTTCTAATCAAAGCGCTATCCGTAAATGAAATTCACTATGGAACGATATAAATCAATCACGTTAATGCTTGGTCTGGTCTTGATCTCCTTGGTTTCCTGCCAGGAAGACTTGATGCAAATGAATGAAAATCCCAACGGCGCCAATCCGGCGACCGCCAATCCGAACCTAGTTTTGTCCACGGTACTTACCGAAGCCGGCAAGACCGTCGTTAATCTGGGATACGGCGATATCGCGGGGGTTATGCAACACACCCAAAAAGACGGCTGGGCAGGAGGACATAACCTCTATGACTGGAACAGGAACAACAGCTGGGCGGGATACTATGGCATTCTCCGTAACAATCAATACGTCTACGAACGAGCTGTAGAGTTAGATCAGGAATTGCAACAAGGTGTTTCATTGGTAATGAAGTCCATGATGTTTGGGTTAATCACCGACCTTTGGGGGGATGCTCCTTATTCGATGGCCTTAAGGGGAGCCGAAGCTTCACCCGAGGCCACGTTTCCGGTATTTGACACCCAGGAAAATATCTACCGGGGGATTCTTACCGACCTAGAAACTGCCAACCAACTCCTATCAAAACCCCGTGCAGAATACAATAGCACCATCCAAGGGGTAGATGTTTTTTACAATGGTGATCCGGCTAAATGGCGGAAACTGGCAAATTCGCTTAAAGTGCGGTATTTGATGCGTGTGTCTGATAAATTACCGGATGTTGCAAAGCAAGGTATAGAAGCCATTCTTGCCAATCCGGCCCAGTTTCCCATCATCACATCTCCAGCTGATGATGCGACCATGGGATTTGCCGGAATAAGTAACGAGACTTCCTGGCCGGCCAACACCCGGTTTGATGCCAGTCAGAGCAATTACCGACGGATCAAAATGTGTGAGACGCTCGTGGAGGCACTTCGGGAACGAAACGATCCTCGAATAGCTGTTTGGGCGAGTAGGGTTCAGATACCGTTGGTTGTGGATGCGAATTTACCTGCCGGCACTGATCGTATAGAAAACAACAGAAGGTTGATCTCTCCAGATGTGTTGGTTCAGCGAGGAATCGATATCAACGATATCAGCCAAAATCCCGATTACGTTGGTATTCCTCCTGCTATTCCCGGTCCGCAGGTGTACAATATGAGTCCTGATGCAAACCAGGCATCCTTCAACCCCCATGTGTCTTGGTTAAACGATATTTATAGAGAGGCTAGCGGACCCTTGCTGCGTGCGAGGATCTTTTCCGCTGCTGAAATGAACTTTATCCTTTCCGAGGCGGCATTAAAGGGATGGACCGTTGGAAATACTGCCGAAAACTACTACAACGCAGCCATACAGGCTTCCTTCGCCGCATGGGGCGTAGCCAGTCAATTCCCGGCTTATATCGCCCAGGAAAATGTAAAATTCGACGGCACGGTGAAGCAAATCATCGAACAAAAGTGGATCGCTTCTTGGACTGCCGCGGCGGAGTCCTGGTTTGATTACAGACGAACAGGCTTTCCGCAATTGGAAGCGGGCCCCTTCGCCATCCGAAGTGTTTTGCCGGTTAGGTTTTATTATATGATCGATGAAAGAAACCTAAACGCAGCCAATACCGAAGCCGCCATGTCCCGACTTCAACCCACCAACTTCTCTGAAGTGGACGGTGAAAACAGCGCATGGTCCAAACCATGGCTTATCCAGGGAACCAATAAACCTTGGTAATAAACGCTATTGAGTACTTAAAGACGAGGTGTGGAGGAATCCACACCTTCGTTTTTTCATGCTTCTATATTTCTTCTGGTCAGGGCAAGTTATGACCATTGAAAATAACTATTAACAGATGAAGACTAAAATAATCCAAACGTTGATTTGTTTCTTTTTCGGCCTATTGGCAATGCAGAATGGCTTTGCACAAGGACTGCATGTGGGTGTCGCAAAACGTATAGTTACGCCGGATCCGCTGTTACCAGTCTCGGGAGGCGTGGGAATTCCCAAGCCTGTCCAAGAAAAGCAGGGAGACCTCTTCATCCGGGCGGCTGTGTTTGAGGAAAATGGAGAAATAATGGCATTGGTAGTCGTGGACAACCTTGGGTGGCCGGCCAGCTTGGGGAACCGCTCCCGAAAGCTTATACCAGCTATCAAACCCGAAAATATACTTATTGCCGCTACCCATACCCATAGCGCACCTGATGCGTATGCTTTTGCGGATGAAAATGGAAATCATGGTGCTGATTTGGAATACTTGGATTGGTGTGTTGCCCAAATGGCAGAGGCTGTAAACGAAGCCTTGGAAAGCCGGGAACCTGTAGCATTAAAAGTGACTGTAGGTGAGGCAAAGGGGAAAATTGCCTATAATTACTACGCACCCCAACTCTATGATCCAGCAGTTGGCGTTATTCAGGCAATAGCGGAATCAGGCCCTAAAAAGGGTCAGGCCATTCTCACCCTCGTCAACTATGCCATTCACCCCGAGGTAATCGGCAACGATAGGGGAATCCTAAGTCCGGACCTGTGCGGTCCACTTTATGACAGAATTGAGGCAAAGGCTGGAGGCATGGCGCTTTTTGTTAACGGCGCCTTAGGCGGTATGGTAACCGCGGACAACCGCCCCGAACAGGGAATGGAGGCAAACGACTATGCAGAATGTACGCGGATCGGGTACCTGCTGGCAGATGAAGCCCTACGGGTCATTGACGAAGCTCCAGTTATTTCAGCTCCTAAACTAAGCGTTCATAGCAAAGTCATCAAGTTGCCAATAACTTCCGACCTGATGAAATCCATCCTAGTTAACTCCCCACTTCATCAGGAGTATGTGGGTGTGGATTCTATTCCTACACAGCTAAACGTGGTGAATCTGGGTCCAGCCCAAATGATTACCATTCCGGGGGAGGCCTTGCCAAATATTGGGTTTTACCTCAAAAGGCAGATGCCTACAGCTTTTCCTTTTCTGCTAGGTTTGTGCAATGATGCTTTTGGCTATTTGTTATCGAAAGTAGACTTCAACAGCTTCCAACGCTACGACTATATCAGTAGGACTAGTTTTGGTGAAATGGCGGGGGAAGTGTATATGGAGGAAATTTTGGGACTGGTAAAGGAAAGCGCAGTTCCAATCAAATAAGTTGTTTTTTCTCCAGATTTTATCCCAATTTTACGTCAAATTACAGCATTGAACCATGAAGACAACTGTTACATTAGCTAGTGCGTTGATTTTTTTATGCTTGGCGGTAGGGACTTCCTGCACCAAAAACGTTTCCCTAACCCGCTTGGCGCCTGCGGAAATCAACATTCCACCCAACGTGCAGCGCCTGTTGATCGTTGACAGGACAGAACCTGAAAGCCAAGGCTTTGCCATTATCGAAGGCATTCTAACCGGTGAAGCTCCGTTTGAAGTGAAAAATGCGATTGAAACTACCCTTGCCACCATTCAGCAAGAGCTTAATACCTCACCAAGGTACGAGGTAATTCGTGCAAGGGAGCGCCTTAAAGGAGGTTTCTTTAGCCAGACCTTTCCGCAGCCACTTACTTGGGGACAGATTGAAAGCCTTTGTGCGAGTTATGACGCAGATGGCGTTCTCGCATTGGAAAAATTTAGTTCGGACTTTGTTGTCACAGACAAAAAGGCGCTGATCAAAAAAACGGTTGGAACTGGTAAGGATGCCAAAGAAGTGGAAGTAGAGGGAGTTTATGCCGAAGGTGTGGCGTCTGTTCAGGTAGGGTTTCGGTTTTATGATCCCGCAAACAGAAATATTGCCGATCAAGCGGATTTCAACAAGACCAACATGTGGTCTGCAGAGGCTGAGACCAAGGCGCAAGCGCTGGCACTCATGATAGATAAGGTAAGAGCAACGCAGGTAGTTGGGCAGATGGCAGGCGCTTCCTACGCGCGAAGAGTGGCACCGATGTACTTGACCGTAAGCCGATCGTTTTTTCCCAAGTCCAAAACCAATCCTGCTTTGGGCCAAGGGGCAAGACTAGCAGAGGTAAACCAATGGGAACAAGCGATTGACACGTGGATAAAAGGACTGGAATTGCCAAATGACGAAAAAACAGCCGGTAGGCTGGCATACAACATTGCTATCGGTTATGAAGTCCTGGGAAACCTGGCGTTGGCTCAGGAATGGGCTGGAAAGGCTTATACCAGCTATGGATTTAAAAAGGGGCGTTCCTATGCAGGAAACCTAACCCAGCAGATGATGGCGGATGAGCTGGTAAGACAGCAATTGGCGGTGGATTAGATCGCTTTTGAGAATAGCAAGTGGTTAACCTGTTATAATAACAGTGCATTCTCTTATTGTGAGTTAATTACTCATTATCTAAAATCTATTTGATTTGCTTTCTTAGTTGTGGCAGTATATCTGTAATTACCGCCCAGAGGGCCCAGAGATCCACACCAATATAATCGTGAATTAGCTTGTCTCTCATTCCCGCAATTTTCTTCCATTCGATAGCTGAATTTTTTAACCGGAAATCAGCGGAGAGCTTTTTTGTAGCTTCACCTATTATCTCAAAATTTCTTATGACACCGTCTTGAATAAGTGAATTCTTTAAAAATTCCTCTAGTGAGATTGATTCCGTATAACTTTCAATTTTAATTATGCAATCGTAAATGTGATTTATATAAATCAAATTATCCTTCTGCATAAAATATGTTTTTCAAATCCCGCTCAATATGAGGAATCAACTTGGGTGATATTGCCCTTTTAGTAACAAGGTCAACTTTCATGTTCAGCATTTCAGAAAGTTCAATTTCAGCCCCGATGATATCAAGTAGGTTTACGGTATTTTGGAAGTCGACTAGAATATCCAAGTCACTATCCTCTTGGTTTTCACCGCGGGCAAAGGAGCCAAAAATACCAATCATTTTTGGCGAAAAAGGTTTTAACACCTCAATAATCAAATGTTTTTGTTCTTCGGTAATCATTTGTGCACAATTTACGAAGTATTCTGCACTGTTTCAAAATTATGGTCGACCGTTAAAACTATTCGTGCTCATTTGTGCCGTTCGTGGCAAAACAATCTTCCACATTCAATTTTATACCCCCACCTCACAACGCTCCTTGGCCAGCAGCCGCTTGATCTCATCGGGATCCCGGTTCTTTTTGATCTCTTTTAGATAGTCAGCATGTTCGCGTACGAACCGCTTTCGGTAAATCGCCTCCACAAAGCGTCGGATATCGGTTTCGGTTTCCAACCTAAGCGGTGGAACCGTAGTCGGCTTGTCATCTTCACCCTTGGCGACCATCGTAAAGTACGACGTATTGGTATGTTTAACCGTTCCCGTCTTCACATTCTCAGAAATCACCTTGATACCGACGATCATGGAGCTGTTACCTACGTAGTTGACCGATCCCATAAGCGATACCAGTTCGCCCACTTCTACAGGTTGTAAAAAATTTACGGTATCTACGGATACGGTGACACAATAGGCTCCGCTGTGCTTGCTGGCAGTAGCATAGGCTACTTTGTCCATAAGGGACAGCAAAATGCCCCCGTGTATCTTGCCGCCAAAGTTCGCATAAGAAGGGATCATCAATTCCGTAATGGTAACCCTCGAAAGGCTGGAGGGTCGTGCTTCTGTAATATCCATATAATTCAAAATAGGGGTTTAACCTGTACTGTTTATCAACTTATGTACTTGCTATGGCTACTGATAGCCAGCGGCCTGCAGGTTAAAGAGTTCGGCATACAGGCGGTTGTTTTGCATCAGCTCCTCATGAGTTCCGATTTCCAGTACTGATCCATTTTTCAATACCATGATTCGGTCAGCGATCCGCACCGTGCTAAACCTGTGGGAAATAATGACGGCAGTTTTCCCCACCGTCAATTGGATAAACCGGTCAAAGGCCTCTGTTTCGGCTCTGGCATCCAAGGCTGAGGTAGGCTCATCCAGGATGAGTACGTTGGCGTCCTTCATATAGGCCCGGGCAATGGCTACTTTTTGCCATTGCCCGCCGGATAGGTCCTTTCCCATCTTAAACCGCTTTCCCAAGGGTTGATCGTAACCCATTGGCAAACTGTCAATTACCTGGTTTGCCAGACTTTTCTCCGCAGCGCCATCAATCCGTGGTTGATTCTCGATTTCCTTGATTTCACCCATAGCGATATTTTCCCTAAGCGTGAGTTCAAATTTCACAAAATCTTGGAAGATTACCCCAAAATACTGCTGATAGGCGGCTTGATCGTATCGGTGAATGGGTATCCCATCAAGCAAAATCTGCCCCTCGGTAGGGGCATAGAACTGAAGCAACAGTTTGATGAGGGTCGTTTTGCCTGCTCCGTTTTCTCCGACAAAGGCCAACTTTTCACCTGCCCTTAGCTCAAAGTTTACGTGCCTTACTACCCAATTTTCTGACTTGGGATACTTAAAGCCAACGTCTACAAATTCAAATCCGTGCTTTATTTGTCCTGGAAGCGGCACTTTTTCCAAATCAGTAACTTCTCCGGGCTTTAAGGCCAAAAACTCAAAATAGTCTTGCAGGTAAAGCGCGCTCTCGGTAATGGCGGTAAAGCGTATAAAGAACCCTTGAAGCTTCGTACGCAGCCGGTTGAAAGAGCCGGATAGGAAAGTCAAATCTCCCAGGGTAAACAAACCGCTTACCGTCCGAAAGATAATCAGGACATAGGCGCCATAATAGGCGGTAGTTCCTAGCAGATTGAAGAATGAACCCCACGTTGCCCGCTGAATGGCCAGTTTTCTGCTTTGGGCGATGTATTTTTCGGATAAGTTTTGAAACCTGTTGGCAAGGTAGTCCGAGAGGCCAAAGAGTTTTACCTCCTTAGCAGTGACGTCGCTTGCTCCCGCATAGCGCAGGTAGTCTAGTTCCCTACGTTCTTGGGTCCAGCTTCGCGCCAAAGAATAACTCGTCCCGCTGAACTTGATTTCATTGATTACCGTCGGTATGATTGAGACAATCAGTAACAAGATCAACCAGGGCTCGAACACCACGACTCCCGCTAACAAGGATAGGATGACTATAATATCTTCAGCCTGGGTCAATATATTCGACATCAGTCCGATCCTGCCGGTGGTTTGTTGCCGGGCCCTTTCCAGTTTGTCATAAAAATCAGCATCTTCAAGTTGATCCAAGTTTAGTACTGCGGTTTTCTTAATAATCTTTACCGAAGAGTTGATCGAATATTGATCCCCTAAAAGGCCATCGCTTAGGCTGATTCCCCTGCTTAGCAAGTCCGCAAGCACGGCAAGCCCAAATTCCGCCCCTACCAATAGCCACAGCCGGTCAAACTGAACGATGTCAGCCGATAGTTGCAAGACTACCTCGTCGATGATAAGCTTTCCCACCCAGAGCATAAGTACCGGGAGAATGGCATTGATTAACCGGGAGAAAATATTGGTATAGAATAGGAGTGGATTTACTTGGCGTATCTCCTTGAAAAAGGCAGGAACAAACTTCAGTGCGGCCAAACTGACACTGAAATTGATAGGATTTGGCTGTAGAGAAGGTTTGGGTCTGGCCACGTTAAGGAGAAAAGGATGGAATATTGGTAAGGTGCTATCGGTAAAGCTGAAAATTTAGGTTCACTTGCACAACTTGTACCTTACTCGTCAGTTACTTTTTCCATGACAATGTAGGTAATGTGGTCTTTCTTGAATGTAACTTCGGTAGGGGTCATGCCAAATCGTGCGTAAAACGAGGCACGTTCTTCCCGTGCATTGCAGGTGACCCGACGGATCCGCTTTGATTTCAGGTATTCAAACACATATGCCAACAAAGTAGTGCCATATCCTTTTCCCTGAAGCGTGGTAAGCGTAGCAAACTTGCGGAACTGAACCTCATTGCCGTCAAAGAAGAGGGAAACGACCGACACGACGGTCTCGCCAAGATAGATGCCCAAATGCTCAGCTTTTTCATCCCCGGGAACGTGAACAAATTCGATTGGTTTATCCGGCCACATGACCTCTCTCCGGACTTTCAACACTACTGGCAGGGCAACCGCTTTAATTTCTATTGGATTATTTTCCAAAATGCTGTTATTTGAGCACGAATTTAAGTTTATTGGGCAAATATCTCCCATTTGGATGAGGAAACTCTCGATTCGTTTAGGCCTTTATAAAAAAAAGTGGATGTATGCTCACAAACCCAATGTACCAACCAATAACAGCATTATGATCGAAATGATGAAAAGCACGCAACGCCTTTTTTGCAGTTTGTTTCTTTTAGTTTTAGTAACCGTACAGGCCTTTCCCCAGCAGCAGACACCCAATGTGGTATTGGTATACTTTGATGACTTAGGCTATGGAGACTTAGGAATCACCGGCGCGGTGGGTTATCAGACGCCTAACATGGACCAAATGGCGCGAGAGGGCATGTTCTTTTCCCACTATTATTCTCCGCAGGCCGTGTGTACCGCTTCACGGGCCGGCGTAATGACCGGTGCCTACCCAAATCGGTTGGGACTCTCCGGTGCCTTAGACCATCGGGCGCAAATAGGGTTACACCTAGATGAGGAGACCATTGCGGATATTTTGAAGGCGAACGGCTATGCTACAGCAGCGTTTGGCAAATGGCATTTGGGTCATTTGCCCCAGTTTTTACCCAGAAAGCAGGGATTTGATGAATTTTATGGCATCCCCTATAGCAATGACATGTGGCCTAACCACCCCACAAACAAAAACTACTATCCTGAGCTTCCCCTTATCGAAAATGAAACGGTCGTGGAGCGGAATCCTGATCAGCGGCAGTTTACCACTACCTTCACAGAAAAGAGCCTGGATTTTATAGACAGGAACAAGAGCAATCCTTTTTTCTTATACCTAGCCCATCCTATGCCCCACGTACCTCTATTTGTGTCGGATAAGTTTGCAGGCAAGTCAGGGCAGGGTCTCTACGGTGATGTGATTATGGAACTCGATTGGAGTATAGGACAGATTCGGGCCAAATTGAAAGAACTGGGTCTGGAAGAAAATACCCTGGTAATAGTTACCTCCGATAATGGACCTTGGCTCAATTACGGGAACCACGCTGGCAGTACCGGTGGGCTTCGTGAGGGAAAGGGGACTTCTTTTGAGGGAGGCCAACGAGTTCCGGCCTTGATGAGCTGGAAAGGAACAATACCCGCCGGAACAGTCTGCAACAACCTGGCCTCATCCATTGACTTGCTTCCTACTATTGCCGCGCTTACCGGCGCCTCGTTGCCTTCGAAGCAAATTGATGGCGTTGATATTTCGGAGCTGCTGCGGGGGGATTTTAGCAAATACCCCAGAGAGTCCTTTCTTTATTACTACAGGAGAAATAGCCTCGAGGCGGTGAGGAAGGGTGACTGGAAACTGGTTTTTCCACACCCCGGACGCACCTATGAGGGATTTAGTCCGGGAAAGGACGGACAACCTGGCGTAGCCTACGAAAACCATTTCTTCGAAGGCGGTCTTTATGATCTTCGAAGGGATCCTGGTGAGCGTTATAATATGCGTGGCTACTACCCCGAAATAGAAGCGGAACTGTTCGAAATTGCTGTCACTGCCAGGGAAGATTTAGGAGACGATTTGACGAATAGCCCAGGAAAAAACCGACGTGAACCCGGACGGGCGGCGGAATAAACTAACCGCTTGCGCTCGATGGCGGCAAATGAATACAACGAAGTTTAAAGGACCACGGAGGACAAAGAGGTAGCACAGAGGATCTTTTGGAGTCGTCGTGCTAAGTTGCATTTTTTAACCACATAGGCCACATAGTTCACATAGGGATTTTGAAGTTCTGTTGCGGTGGAGGTGGCGGCAAATGAATACAACGAAGTTTAAAGGACCACGGAGGACACAGAGGTAGCACAGAGGCCACGGAGGATTTTTTAAAATCGCTGTACTAAGTTGCTTTTTTTGACCACATAGGTTACATAGTTCACATAGGGATTTTTGAAGTCCCGTTTCGGTGGAGGTGACGGCAAATGAAGACAATGAAGTGAAAAGGACCACGGAGGACACAGAGTTAGCACCGAGGCCACGGAGGGTTTTTAAAGGGTTGTATTTCTTTGTAAGCAACTATTTACCCAGCGCCTGACCCCGTCAGGGGTCATATGTTTATAGAATCAATGCATCAACGAAGAGATGCGACCCCGACGGGGTCGAATTGAATTGTGCAAAACAATTTTGCTTTAAGCATGCAACCTCTTCGAGGTCACGCGCTGGACTTTCAATCTTTTTGATCCCGATGGGATCACATGAGCGTTGGTACGGGAAGGCCTCTAATAGATTCGATACTTCTTTGGTATCGTTGCACCGCCGTTGTCTGCTCCCTATTTATCTTTCAGTAAACTACTAATTTGATTTTTCAAGATATTCTTCGATCTGTTCATAGCTTACGGCTAGTTCCCTAGGGTATTTCTTTACCCAGGCGCGAAATTCATTTTTAATGGCGTCATTCCATTGTCCATGCACTTCACCTGAAGGATATTTCCCTTGTTGAAGGAGTACCCGCTCAAATTCATCCCTTAGCCCAACGAGTTCGGAGCTGATGACCAGATCTTCTACTAGGTGGGCTGGGATAAATACCGTGCCGTAGTCGTTTGCAAAAACCACATCACCTGGAAAGACTGTTACCTCACCGATCCGGATGGGCGCGTTGATGGATGTCGGGGTCATGTCTTTGATAAAGGAAGGGTCTTGGCCTTTTATCCAGGCATTAAAACCTTCGGTGTCCTTGAGCTCTTGCATATCCCTGATAGAGCCATAAAAAACTACGCCTTTACCGGTTTTTCCGTAAATAGCATTGCCAAGACTAGAACCGATAAGGGTTCCGTCTTTGACCTTGCCATATCCATCAGCCACGTAGATGTCGCCTTCTGTAAGGATATCAATCGGCCAAATATTGATTCCTCCGCGTTGGGAACGTCCCTCAGCCTTGCCAACTGCCCGGACGAGGCTGTCTAAATCAGGGCGTGAGGGCATAAATTGTGCGGTGAGCGCCCGGCCGACCATGGTATGCCCTGGCTTTAAGATGATCCAGTCTTTCTCTACCTGATTTCTGTATCCTTTTCGGAGTAGATACCCCCAGATTTGCTCAAGAGTAGCGGACTCCAGCTTTTGAAGCATGATATTTGGCACTTTTGGCCTTCCATCTTCAAAACGTTCCCCCTTCCACTGGGAAGTTAAGGCTTTCACCTGTTCGGGAGTGGATCCTATTTGCTGTGCTGTCACGCGAAGCGTCAATAGACATAAGACACAAAGTATGCAGATTCGTTTCATCGATTATCTTGGGTTTTGTCAAAATTCGTATGAAATATACGCATTATCCAGTTTTGTGCAATCACCGCTTCGTCCATTTTAAGGTAAATCAGTACTTTTTCTTCTGCTGTTTTTATCATGCTTATCGTTTGCTTAGGGAAAAAATGGCTTCGTAATTCTCCTAAGTTTAAAAATTCATATATCATATTTGAAATAGATTAATCTATTTTTTTTATACATAAACTCCGAATAATATTGAAGTTAATACTGCCTTTGATCTAACTCGATCATGCTCTGAATACTTTGAAATAAAATAAAAATTTATTTCCTTTTCATTAATATAAAATAAAAATGTATAAACGTAATAATAACAAGCAAAATATTTTAATACTATGATCAAACTTTGAAACAGAAATATTTCTACCATATCCAGTTGCTACCAAACTGTCAATGATCATTTTTACTCTACTGACTTTGTTTAAATAAATTAACAAAAAGCTAATAATTAATAAATTTTTTTGTAAAGTTACAGTTCAAAACAAGAATTGTGTAAAAAGTATAACCTGTAAAATTTACGTACTGCCTATGGTAAAAAGATCGGGAAAACAGATTTATTTGATCTCGTTTGAAAATTATCCACTGTAATGCTTCCTATACCAATCGCATTTGCGAAAAAAACAACTATCTATCAAAACAATGAAAAATGAAAAAACACTACTAATGAATACCCTTCTACGGAAAGGAGCCTTTTTCTTTCTACTACAAGGGTTTTTGCTGTCAATACCGGCAGCATATGCGTCAACTGCTTCAGCGGCCGTTGGCATCGAAGCTTCTTTTTTGAATGAGGCGGATATCACCGTAAGGGGAGTTATTGTTGATGAAAGCGATCTTCCGCTTCCTGGTGTAACAATCACAGTTCGCGGTACTTCTACCGGAACCGTTACGGATGTTAATGGAGCCTATTCTATTGTTGCCCCCGATAACGGCACCTTGGTATTTTCCTTTATCGGCTTTAAGACGCAGACTGTAGATGTCGGCAACCGATCTACCATCAACTTGACAATGGAAGAAGACATGGGTACGCTGAATGAAGTCGTCGTAACTTCCTTTGGCGTGGCCCGTGAGCAAAAGGCGCTAGGTTATGCTACTACAACTATCCGATCTGACGAGTTGATCAAGGTGGGTACGCCAAACTTGGCTACCGCGCTTTATGGTAAAGCTCCTGGGGTTCGGATTCAGGCAGGTGCTGGTGGTGCTACTTCAGCGGTAAACATCACGATCCGAGGTATCAACTCCATTACAGGCCGAAATCAGCCTTTGATCGTGTTGGACGGTGTGCCCATTCGTAACGAAGAAGTAAATAACAATAACTATTGGGGTGATCAGCGCCTTAGAGGAAATGGTCTTTTGGATATCAACCCTGAAGACATTGATAACATTTCCATCCTAAAAGGTGCGTCTGCTGCTGCCTTGTATGGTTCAGAAGCGGTAAACGGCGTCGTGTTGATTACTACTAAAACCGGAAGTTCTGAAAAGAAAGGGTTCAATGTGGATTTCAATGCGAATTATACCGTGGACCAAATAGCTTACCTTCCCCGTTATCAAAACGTAAGAGGTCCGGGTGGACCAAGGCACGTATTTAACCTAGGCCAAGACGATAACGGTTTTATCACGTACGACAATGGGGCCAGGGGCCTTCCAAACACCACTATAAATTTCGGTGCGCCCTTCGACGGTCAGCCTATTATGTCTTGGGATGGCGAAATGCGGCCTTATGAGGCTCAGATAGATAACTATGCTGCGTTGTTTAACAACCCAATCAATTCACAGGTTAACGTTGCTTTATCAAACTCTACGGACTTGGCAGACTACAGGCTATCGCTCACCCGTCAGGACAATGAGGGGTTAAGTCTTAATTCCAAGAACAGCAAAAATATCATGAACCTAAATTCCACCTTCAGGGTATCGAAGCGTGTGAAAACGGATTTGATGATCAATTACATCAATCAGAATACTGCTAACCGTCCCGTATCGATAGATCGAATGATCAACAACTTTGGCGGAATGATGACCCGTTTTGATAACGGCGCTTGGTATTTGGACAGGTATAAAACTAGTAGAGGTTACCGCTATGTAACCGGAAATGGGCAAAGCCTTACTCCTGATGAAAATATTAGAAGAAATGGCTTTTTAGATGCTATCGGTGATTATGTATGGAGGGTAAATGAGCAGCAAGCTTCCGAGATCAGCAACCGGGTTATTTCTAGTATAACAAATCTCGTTAACATCACTGACGAATTATCACTAAGAGCAAGATTGTCCACAGACTTTACCTATAGAAACAGTGAAACGCGCTCTACTTCAGAGCGGCCATTGGTATTTGGTCCTTCAGGTGGATTTAGCATGCAGAACGAAGTGTTTAATATCCTTTATGGCGATGTGTTGCTGACGTACAGGAAAAGCCTTACCGAGGACATCACTGTATCAGCTATGGCAGGATATACCGGAACTAAAGATACCTTTTCTACCATTTCTAGAGGCACAGCCGGTGGATTGAATATTGAGAACCTGTTTGATTTGGTCGCTTCCGTTAACATACCAAACAACGGGTCCGCCAGAAGAACCCGCGTAATTGATGCCGCACTTGGAACAGTGAACTTTGATTACAAGGGGATATGGTTTGTCGAAGGTACCGTAAGAAGAGATAGAACCTCTACAATGAGTCCAACCAACAACACCTTCTTCTATCCGTCAGTAAACAGTAGCTTTATTCTTTCGGATGCGTTTGATCTTCCAAGTTTTATCAATTTTGCGAAACTTCGGGGTTCTTGGGGCATCGTAGGTAACTACCCTGATCCATATGTGGCGAACATAGCATACTCGCAGAGTACCTTAGGTGTACAGCAGCCAGGTGGATCCCCTGTACTTTTCACAACAATTCCCGGCAGCTTCGGAAATGACGGCATCATACCGGAACAAAAGCATGAATACGAGTTTGGGTTAGAAAGCAGGTTTCTCAATGGAAGATTGAACTTGGAAGTGTCGTATTATAACGCTCAGATCAGAGACCAAATACTTCCTTTGACACTCCCTTGGACTTCCGGGGCAGGATCAGTGTTGGCGAATATTGGTACACTCCGCAACAAAGGGGTAGAGGTAGCGCTAAACGGTCAGATCTTCCAACGTAGCGGATTTGTCTGGGAAGCCGGAATTAACATTGCCAGAAACATGAACGTGGTAGAGAAATTGGCTAACAACGCTACTGAACTTTTACACGCAGATTATGATGGTAACGCGGCTCAGTTACGTTCTGTGGTAGGTCGTCCAATGGGTGATTTTTATGCCCGTCCGGTTGAGACCAATGCAAGTGGACAGCGAATCGTACAGCCGAATGGCCTATACAAAATTGATCCAAACAACTGGATTCAGGTAGGTAATGCCATGCCGAAAGCTGTTGGTGGTGTCTTTAACAACTTCCAGTATAAAAATTTCACGCTGGATGTTTTGGCGGATTTTCAAATTGGTGGACACGTGATGCCTACCGGTGTCAATTGGATGATCAGCAGGGGATTAACTGAGGCAAGCTTAGAAAATATGGATGCGTCAAGAGGGGGTATTTCCTACTATCGAGATGCAGATGGTAAAGGTGTTCAGACTAGTGCCGCACAGGGTCCTAACGGAGAAACTGTTTACAATGACGGCATGCTGATGGATGGTGTTACTCCCGAAGGGACGCCAAATACAAATGTAATTTCTCAGGCATTTTATTTCCAGCGTACGTACAATTGGGGTGGTCCTCAGTACAGCCAGTCAAGGTATGAGCTTTATATCCAAGAAAACACCTATTTCAAAATGCGTGAGCTTTCCTTGGCGTATATGCTTCCTACCGGATTTGCGCAGCGACTTGGAGCGTCCTCGATTCAGGTGTCTACCTTTGGCAGAAACCTGTTCTTCTTCTATAGAAATATAAAAGATCTGGATCCTGAAGTGTTGACAGGGGGTTCAAGATGGGCACAAACCCTTACCAATGCCGGTACCAACCCTGCAACACGTACCGTGGGTTTGATGGTGAGAGCCAGATTCTAAGAACTGAATCGTTACTAAAAAATTAAGAAAAGTCATGAAAATAAAACAAATTATATTGGCGTTTTTCCTCGTAAGTTCATTTGCGGGGTGCCAGCTTTCCGAATTTGAGGATAATTACGCCGACCCATCAAAGCTATCCACTTCTTCCGTAGAGAGGCAGTTTACCGGCTTTATGATGGCGAATAGAGGGTATGTCCTTCCAGATTATACGGACTATTTTGTCAATCTTCGGATTACGTTGAACAGATTTAATCAAGCGACAGGTTGGGTGAACGGCGAAAACCAGTATGTGCCAGGTTCAGCCGCAGTAGGCGGCAGGTGGAATAACTACTATTCCTTCCTTGCCCAATTCCGGGAAATGGAAAAGATTTACAATGGGCTTGACGCGAACTCACAGGCTGATTTTAGGATCTTTATGATTACCGGTACGGCCTACTTCTATGACCATACCCAGAAAATCGTCGATCTTCATGGAGATATTCCATGGTCAAAAGCAGGCATGCTTAGCACCAATGGTGGAGACTTTACCCTTTCCTATCCCGAGTACGATACAGCAGCGGATATCTACACCAAAATGCTAGATGATCTGAAGGGTTTCGCGGACGAACTGAGAACCTTACAGGTCAATCCCGGAATCCTTGCTTCCTTCAGAACGCAGGATCTTGTGAACAGAGGTAGCGTAGATTTGTGGTTAAAGTATATCAACTCGCTTCGCTTAAGGATGTTGACCCAAGTAAGCGGTGTTTCCAGTTTCTCCGCAAGGGCAAAAACGGAAATTGCTTCTATTTTGTCAAATCCTTCCAGCTATCCGATAGTAGCTGACAATGCGGACAATATCATGATGCAAATCTATAGCCTTGGTACGCTTAGAGCGCCTAATGGATTCCGTTCAGGCCTAGAAGATTGGCAGGGAAATATTGCCGGAAAACATATTGTTGATCATATGCGCGACAACAATGACCCTAGGCTTACCTATTTGTTTGAGCCTGGTGACGCTGCCCAAGCAGGTGTGTACATGGGCTTGGATCCAATGTTGAATCCATCCATTCAGGCGGAACTATTGGGTACGAATACCTTAACCATCTATAACAGGTCAACGCTTAGCAGAAACCAGTTTTTTCCAGGGGTACTAATGAATTCAACACAAGTTCATTTAATGGCTGCTGAATATTACCTGAAAGAAGGGAATGACGCGCAGGCGAAGGCCCACTATGAAACAGCAATTAGGGAGTCTTTGGGGTACTATCAATACTTGAGAAGCATTACAAATGATAACACCTCTCCCGCACCAGCGGTTGTTACTTCGGCGGATGTGGACAACTATATCGCTGCTCCTGCTGTATCGTGGTCACAGGCCACTACAAGCGCTCAAAAACTACGGTTGATTGCGAGAGAAAGGTGGTTGCACTTCAACGTGATCCAAGCTAACGAAAACTGGGCTAACATGAGAAGAGTAGACGTGTTGAATCTTCCGTTCTGGGAAGATGATTCTAATCAGCAGCGTCTGCCACCCAACAGATGGCTTTATCCTGATTCTGAGTCCACCTTCAATCCTGAAAACTACGCAAGGGTTCAGCCTACTGATAACTTGACTACGAAGATTTTCTGGGATGTTGACTAAGCTTTATAATTGATAATAAAAAGGGGACTTTTTTGCGAAAGTCCCCTTTTTTTATCCTTTTTTGGCCAATATTGCGCGGTCTGCCTGAACAACTCTACCGCTTCTATTCCTTCACTTGAAGTAGCTAAGTCGTCTCCCCAATGCCGGATTTTTTTATTCTTTAAAACGGGAACTTAAAGGCGATTACAGCACTTCCCAATAACTGCTGAATCGTTATCAACCCAATGCCTTCCTACAGAACTCCATACATTGCTGTACTTCTTGAATAGCATCCGATCCCTCTGGTATCTTGTGTTCCAGTTCGATTGAAGCTGGAAAGTCGTATTTATTTTCCCGCATTAGGGTCAAAATTTCCGGTAAAGGTGTGTCGCCGGTTCCCCAAGGTAGGTTTCCTTTTCCGTTTGCAGGAGTCTGTCTATCCTTGATGTGCATGCTTAAGATCCGTTTATTTTGTTTCTCCACCAGTTTCATAATATCTGTATGTCCTGCGGCAATGTAATGACCGGCGTCGAAGTTCAGTGCGTTTTTTGGGCTTTGGGCAAGAGCGGTATCCCAGAACGTAAAGGTCTGCTGTTCGTGCCCGTGATACGCTACGCTTATTTTGTGCTGCTCGCCCATCTTTCCGAGTTTCAGGGTATGTGCATCATCTGCCGGATGCTCTAAGGTGACATGGCTGGCACCTAAAGCCCGCGCCGCTTTCATCCCATAGGCAATTTCGGCGTCGGCGTTGTTCTTCCCAAAGGCACTTGGCTTGAAGGCGTAGATGCTTACCCCCGCATCCTTATAAAGCTTCCGCAGTTGATCAAATTTCTTGAAGTCCGTTTTCGATCTCCAGTCGGCGACTACTTGTCCAAAGGCAGTAGCCTCTTTTTGTAGTTCTTCTAGTTCTTTCGACTCCTCCGCAGTTAGGGCTTCCCCCCTTCGTTGCTTTCCGCCCAACTGGGAAAGTCGGCTTCTGTTTACCGTTGACTCAGGCATACCTGCAAAGGACTCCGCCGGACCTCCCATAAGTTCAATGGCACTGATTCCACAGTCGGTTATATATCTAAGGGTCGCTTCCGCACTTTGGTCAGGTAAAGAGCGGAAGGAGTAAGTAATGCAGCCTATTTGTACCCCGTTTATCTTGGAATCGGGCTTGTTGTAGGTGCGGATCAGGGCAGGAGCTCCCTGCAGCCAGGATGGGGCGAGTGCTAGTCCGGCAACACCCAAAGCAGATTTTAGGAGAAAGTCTCGTCGGTTATTCATGGAGTTTATGTTCTTTTTTGAAGAACGAATATAGGTAAAGCGACTGAAATAAACCTGAATGGAAGTGAATTATCTGGACTTTTGCCCGTAAGTCATTTTTTCGTAATTGCTCGGTTGCTGTAGCGTTTCCTCTAAAAGGCGTTCTTAGTTACAAAGTGGTGGGATTATTGCGACGGCAGTTTTCAGGGAAATTTTTCTCGAGCGCTGTTTGTGAGAGCAAGGTCAGCGCTGGATCAAACAAAGCTAATTAAACGAAAATACATTACGAAATCGAGCATTCGGAACAGGTCATTCGGAGGGATGATGATTATGACGAGATTCTCCCTTTGTGATTGGGGCGGGTTATGGCCGATTTAAAACAGCATATAAACACATGAATGATTATACGATTTGCATCGTCGGAGGTGGTGCCTGCGGGGTGGCAGCGCTGGCTGAATTAATGGTACAGTTAAAAATGACAGGCGTCCATGATAAGACGAAGGTGGTATTGATTGAAAAAGGAGACAAGGTTGGACAAGGCCTTGCTTTTGGAACGGATCAACCCGGTCACCTATTAAATACACAGGCGAACCTTATGGGGATCCACTCCTTCGAGCCGGACCACTTTGCGGGCTGGCTAGAAACGCAGCCGGATGACCACAAGAATGAAGTAAAAGGGGATAATCAGCTACACGAATCCTATACGACGCGGAGGCTGTATGGAAATTACCTGAAAGAGCAAGTTAGACACTATCTAGCAGAAGCAGAAAAGATCGGATTGGAGGTTCATATCATTCATGATGAGGCTACCGATCTTAGCCCTGACGGAGAAGGCTGGGAGGTAACGCTTGCACATGGACCTGTTCTGTATGCCGATCACGTCTTATTAGTACCGGGAACACCCAAGCCCAACAACTTTCCTGAGTTTGATGGCCTTGCTAATTATTTTGACTTTCCATGGCCGAGCGAACCAATCATAGATGGCATTCCTAAAAATGCAGAGGTCGCTATATTAGGTTCAAGCCTTAGTGCTATTGATGCGATTATGACCCTTACCGACAGTGGACATCAAGGAAAGATTAGCCTGTATTCGCTAGATGGGTTAATGCCAAGAGTGCAGCCGGTAGAGGGCCGTTCGTATAAGCGAAAATACCTCACCCTTTCGCGCATTCATCAAATACGACGTTCGGAGTGGCGACAACCTAGGATCAAGGATCTGTTTCGCCTGTTCCAGCAAGAAGTCGAAAATTACACGGGGGCCCCAGTCGACTGGAAAGCCACCGAACGAAAAGGCTTTCCTGCCCAGGAGCTTCTGGAACAAGACATTCGTATCGCTGAGGATGGCGGGGATGCGTTTATCAACATACTCTACGATATGCGCTATGAGGAGTCTCAGGTATGGGACTGGCTGTCTATTGAGGAGAAGCAGCGGTTTAAGAAATGGTTAGGTCCTTACTGGACAGTAACCCGATACGGGATGCCACTGATTAACGCCAGAAGGCTGGCTGATTTGTTTCAAAAAGGAAAGCTGGAGGTAAATTTCCCCATGCGGGACGTCACATTTGATGAAACGAAGCAGCGCTTTTTACTGCAATTCGCAGATGTATGGTGTGACGAGCGTGAATTTTTGATTAATGCCACCGGACCATCTAAAAATGTTGAAAAGATGCAATCTGTTTTAATCCAAAATCTCCTCAAAAAGGGGATTATAGAGGCCTATCCGGTAGGAGGCATCGTGGTTGATCCAAGTAAGATGGAGGTAATTAGTTCAAAAGAACGTGTCAAAAACCTATATGCAGTGGGGCATATTTGTAACGGACTGCTGCTGGATGTAAACGCCGTTTGGTTCAACGTACAATGCATTGCCACCCTTTCCGAACATATCGTCAAAAAACTACAACATGGAGATCATTCTTAATTTATACAAGAATCTTTTGCCGGTTCTTGCTTTTATTGGCGTGGGCTATTTTTTAGAAAAATGGTTCAAACTCAAACCGACCTACATTTCTAAACCCCTCATTTTTCTCCTGTTGCCGGTGTTGGTCATTTATAATGTTTCGGAAGCGAGTACTACTAAAATTGTTATCATCCCCATCATCACGTTTTTGATAGCGCTGACAATGAACTTGCCGGCACTTTTAGCGCATAAGACAATTGCTAAAGGGGAGAACCTTAATCTGTTAAAGAGTTCCTTTACGTTTTTCAACGTGCTGTTTTTCGGAATACCCGTCGTATCAGCGCTTTTTGGCGCCGGAGCGACGAGCGTGCTTATCTGTGTTTACTTAGGCACAGCTATTTATGGGAATATTATCGGCTATTTTCAGGTAGCCAAAACAAAGCTATCGACCAAATTAGCTATTAAGGAATTGCTGAAGATACCTTATGTATATGTATTTGTTGCCGCCATTGGGATTAAGGTTTGGGGGGTCAAGCTACCTGAAGCGGTAGGTCCTTCTATGGATGTGGTAGGTTGGGTCGTCTCTGCACTGGGTATGATGATTATTGGTTTCCACCTCACATCGCTAAATGTAAAAAACATTGATTTGCGCTATTATTCAAAGCTGTTAGGTTTTAGGACCTTAGCGGCTATGATTGTCAGTGCATTGTTTATAGGGGGAGAGTACATGATTTGGAAAGGTTTGGACACCGACGACTACCTGATGTTGGCTTTAGTTCCTTTTTTGCCAGTAGCGTCGAATATTTCGCTGTTTGCTTCCTATCTGGAGACCGAGGAGGAAAAATTTTCACTGGTTGTTTTGCTGTCTATTGCCCTTTCGTTGATTCTCGTTCCGATAGTAGCGCAATTTTTTCCCTCTTGAGTACCACATACAGGTACGAGAAGCGAAGATAGACAGCTTGTCTAATTCATGTAAATTAGGATATTAGAACGAACTAATGCCTAACTAATCTTTGCTCTTTTATGGAGCCTTCTTTGACCAAAAACGCATTTTAGTTGGAGGCTATTTTTTCTGGGATTGGTTGATATTTAGTCAAAAGTTTAAAAATTGGCCGAGATCTAGTCCGAATTTGGATGAAATGTTAAAATATGCTAAAAAAAATTTAATTTTGGAAATGGCTATTTAAAGCTAATGAATTTTTTGGAGTTGATTGACATGCGTTCTTAGTAGCATGTTTGAGATACGGTAGATTAGACTGGGGAATGAGCAAAATACAAAATTTGCCGCTTTTTTTCACCACCAGGAAATTTTTACCTTCTAATCGACTTGCTTCTTTAATTACAGAGAAAATTTAAAATTAATTTATAAAAGATAATAAAATATATTAATAATTATAGAAAATACCCTTTGTAAATTTAATATGGTATTTTTAAACAATAATATATTTTATTAGTTTTCAGAATATTTTTATTTAAAGTTAAACATTAAAAAACAAATTTTTATTCTGATATATCCAATTGAAGGTTGAATTGGACTTTTGTATATATAAATTAAAAATCTGAATATTGTAGATTCTAATTTAATTACTGTAATCAAACCTTAAATAGTCTATTATATGAAAAAAGTTCTACTAGGTCTCCTAGTCACTATATTTTCCGTATGTGCGGCAGTGGCACAGAGCAGAACTATTACCGGGCAGGTGACGTCTTCCAGTGAACCGGTAGGAATACCCGGTGTTAGTATAAACATCAAAGGGACGACGACAGGGACTGTAACCGATATTGACGGTCAATATTCGATTAGTGTTCCGAGTACGTCCACTGTTTTGGTATTTAGCTTTGTTGGCTTCGAGCGACAGGAAGTTACCGTTGGAAACCGGACGACGGTCGACGTGCTACTTTCCCCCGATGTACAGATCCTATCAGAGATTGTCGTCACGGCGCAGAATATTGAGCGAAACGAAAAATCGCTGGGATATACCGTGCAATCTGTAAGTGGCGATGTAATTGCCCAACGTTCTGAACCAAACGTATTGAATACACTCCAAGGGAGAGTAGCCGGAGTGAATATCGGAAGTTCTTCCGGTACCCCAGGCGCTTCTACTAACATTAATATCCGTGGAATAACGTCATTCACTGGAAGTAACCAGCCTCTGATTGTCGTGGATGGCATTATTTTCAGCAACAATACGGACAACACACAGAATACACTTTTCGGTTCACAGCCCGGCAATAGGCTGAACGATATTGCACCAGAAACGATCGAGTCAATTAACATATTAAAGGGACCAGCGGCTTCGGTATTGTACGGCTCTAGGGCATCTGCCGGAGCAATCCTCATCACCACAAAGACAGGAAGCGGATTAAATGGGAAAACGGAACTTACCGTTACCTCATCCTTTAACGTTCAGGATCCGATAAATTATGCCTCTCTTCAAAGTGAGTATGGACAGGGAACGACAAACAATTTTGTTCCAACGTCAACGAACTCTTGGGGCCCTAGATTTGGTGCGCCTGGGTTTAACACCGTAGTAAATACGCAAGGTGAGACAGTTCCCTATCGGCCATATCCAAACCATTTCGACATCTTTTTCCGTCAGGGAAGGGTGCTGCAAAATGGCGTTAGTATTGCTTCGGGTACATCCGACAACAACTTTATCCTTTCAGTAAACGCTACCAATCAGGAAGGTATCATTCCCGAGACAGGATTCGATCGCTACAATGTACAGTTGGGCGGGAACAAAAAGCTACAAAATGGTATCGATGTAGGAGGAAGCATTACCTATGTCAAGTCGAAGCAGCGTAATGGTACGGCGGGTAACGGAGGTTCGGCTATGGGACAAATCACCCGGATTCCGCGCTCATACGATTTTGGTGGTGCGCCGATTGAGAATGAATTGGGAGAGCCCATTTATTACAACCCACCAAATACGCATCCTTTTTGGAGCACCCAGAATGAAACGTTTGATTCAAACGTAGACAGGATGTTTGGCAACCTTACCATAGGGTATGATTTCGCTGATTGGCTAAACGTAACCTACCGTGTGACAGCAGACACCTACACAGACAGAAGAAAACAGATTAGCCGTATAGGCGCCTCCAGAAATCCTCAGGGACGACTTGCCGATGATATGGTTTTCCGTTCAGAGTTGAACGGAGACCTTTTGATCCGCATGAACAAAGATGCAGTTTTTGGGGTGGAAGGTTTTAATGTCAACGCGCTACTAGGCCAAAACATCAACCAACGGGATTTCCAAAATACCAGGGTAGTGGGAGAAGGCTTAAATATTTTTGGCTTTGACAACATCAGCAATGCGAGTGTTTTTACAAACTCCTTTGAGGAACGCACCAGAAGAAGGCTGATTGGACATTATGCACAGCTTAACTTGGACTATAAAAACTACTTGTTTTTAGAATTATCCGGACGGGTAGACCAGTCCTCGACCTTGCCAACGGACAACAACACGTATTTCTATCCATCGGCCGCACTGAGCTTTGTGCCGACTGATTTATTTGATCTCCAGTCAGATGTCCTCTCTCAAATAAAGATAAAGGCAAATGCCGCACGTGTGGGACGTGATGCAGATCCGTATCTTCTCACGACCTTGTTTTCTCAGGCCTCCTATGGCAACAATTTGGCGCAGATTAATTTCCCTCTTTCCGTAGGTGGAGCCAACATTCCGGGCTTCTTTCCGCAGGCGCGTATCGGAAGCCAGAATTTGGCGCCAGAATTTGTGACAAATTATGAAGTGGGAACGGTCATCAGTCTATTTGATTTTAGGGTTGAGTTGGATGTCTTGTACTTCAATACATCCAGTACAAATCAAATCTTCGATGTGGCCATCTCCCCGTCCTCCGGCTATGACAACAGGACGACGAACATTGGGGAAATGGTAAACCAGGGTGTTGAAGCTACGTTGCGGGCATTGGTAGTGGAGTCTTCGGATTTTACCTGGGAGAGCGAACTTAATTTTACCAGAATAAGAAATGAAGTAGTCTCCATTGCGCCAGACGTAGATAACTCTACTATTCCCGGAAACAGTTTTCTCGGTATCGCGCCATCCATTGCCGTGGGACATCCCTATGGTGTAATTATCTCGACTAAGTTTCCCCGAAATGAAGCCGGAGAACTGCTTATCAACCCAGTTACGGGAACATTTGCGCCCGGTGTTCCGGGTGAGGTTGTTTCGAATCCACAGCCCGATTGGATTGCGGGTTTCTCAAATACCTTTACCTATAGAAACTTCACGTTATCGACCTTATTGGATGCACGCGTAGGCGGACAGCTTTACTCCTTTGGTCAAGTCGATTTACGGTCAGGTGGTCATATCGACTACACAGGAGTGGACCGGAACATGCCGCGTATTTTACCTGGCGTAATAGACAACGGCGACGGTACCTATAGGCCAAACAACATTCAACTTCCCGCTCAAACCTACTTTGGCGCACTTGGTGGATTAGCCTCTGAAGGTGCGGTGTTTGACGCTACGGTCTATAGACTTAGAGAGGTGGCATTGAACTACAACCTACCGTCCACATTGTTGCAAAACACTCCTTTTGGCCAAGCTTCTATAGGCGTTAGTGCAAGAAATCTGTTATTCTTTGCGCCGGGATTCCCAGCAGACCCAGAGGTAAATACCCAAGGTGCAGGTAATATACAGGGAATGGATCTAAGTGGTCCTCCCCAAGTAAGAAATTATGGCGTCAATTTGAGGTTTACCTTATAATGAACTTAGAAATGAAAAAAATAGTCACATATATAGTATCGGGTTTGCTGCTCACAGCTACCGCATGTTCGGACTTTTTGGATATAAACGAATCTCCAAATGATCCCTCCTCCGTAACACCCAACGTGCTGCTTCCTGCAGCGCTTGCCGGATCTGCCTTTGCGAATAACAATGAGTTGAACCGGTTTGGATCTACGATCACGAGCGTAACGGCCGGGGCTGCCAATTCCCCGGCAGCCTATGATATTTACAATATTGATGGTGCGGATTTCAACAATCAATGGCGATTTGAAATCTACAACGGCGCGCTCATAACCTACGAATCGCTGATCGGCATATCGGAAGAGATCGGGTCTCGTTCCTATATGGGTATCGCCAAGATTATGAAAGCGTATACCTTTTCCATTGCTACGGATTTCTGGGGAGCTATTCCTTACTCCGAAGCGCTACAAGGAGAGGACAACACTACGCCTACTTTAGACACTCAAGAGCAGATTTACTTGGGCGCGGATGGCGTGCAGAGTTTATTTGATCTTGTAAAAGAAGGTATGGCGGATTTGGATGCGCCATCAGAAATTAATCCGGGATCTGACGACCTGATTTACGGAGGAGACCTTGATGAATGGAAAAAAGCCGGTAACGCGCTGTTGCTCAAGTTTGCCAACACAATATCGAGAGTAGCTCCGGAAAGGGCAACCCAGGAAATTCAAGCAGTGCTCACCGCGAATAACTACATAGATAGCAATAGCGAGAACATGAACTTCTTCTTTGGATCATCTGTCGGAAGCCGTGCGCCTGTTTATGAATATACCTACGTCACTGCATTCAGAAATGATATGATGATAAGTACGCGGTTCGTAAATCTGCTGCAGGAGATGAACGATCCCCGCCTACCCATTTTCGTCACGTCACCCGCAGGGAGATATGTGACGATTGACAACGGGTTTAGGGGCGCATTACCTACGCCGACAAGTTCTTGGTCACGTTTTAGCGAGTATGTCACTGGAGATGGAGAAGGACCTGTAAGGTTCATCACCGCTGCACAAGTGCAATTTATTTTGGCGGAATCCGCATTGCTTCTAGGGACCTCCGGTGATCCCGAAACGTATTATCAATCCGGTATTCGGGCTTCAATGGCGCTCGCCGGCCTATCCTCCACAGAGATTGATACCTATTTTGCGGCCAATCAGGAATTCGTAAGCTTAGATGGGACCGAGGAAGAGAACCTGGAAAAAATCATGACTCAGAAATACATTTCGCTTTACGGTAACGGGGTAGAACAGTGGAATGATTATCGAAGGACGGGGTATCCTATTCTTGAAGACCATCAAAATGCAGTGGGAATTGACGGCACCCGTCCTGTTCGGGCCCAATATGTGAATCAGGAAATTGCCCGAAACTCCAATTTCGAACTTATCCTTCCGAATGTCGCCGTTTGGTGGGACGTAGATTAACTTAACACTAGAAGAAAATGAAATATATACTCCATACTGCCTTATGCATTTTGATGCTGTCGTTTTTAGTATCGTGCGAAGAGGACTTTGGTACCTTTAACAGAGACAACCGTCCTGAAGTACCGCTCATGTTTACCAACGCTACCTCCTATGGGCATGATCCTTTTGTGGAGGTTTCAGCAGGGGAACCGATCGAATTTGTCATGGAGATTCCGGAAAACTCCGGAAGAACCATACGGGAAATCCGTAAAGTTGCCGCCGGGAATACCTCTATCAACGTAGGTACACTGAATACCTCCGGGGATTACATTGCTGAGCCAATTCTCGGTGAGGGAAACCGCGTAGTATTTTCTACTACCCTAGCGGAATTCAGACAAAAAAGGCCAAATGTAACAGTCAATGTACCAGAAACAGGCTTTACAGAAATTGCATTTATGTTTGAAGTGATTCTAGATAATAACGAGAGCATCGTTTCTACGAGGGCGCGTGCAAGAATTACCAAGTAGTCAGCAATTTATGGCATAGAAGTCAATGACCCGCGGTAGATCTTACCGCGGTTTTTTTTTAAGCGTGTTGCTGTTTTTTAGCTGCCATTTCCCAGTTCGGCAAGAGATGCCTCAAGTTCTTCCAGTTCCTCTATGAGTTTGGGTTCGAATGCCTCCCAATAGACTCTAGGATACAGCAGTGCTTCTCTCATTTGGAGTTTCAAATCCAATATCCTTTTGCTTAAGTCATACAATTCCCCTCCTAATGGAAGTGTGAGCTTGTTTTCTGAAGTGAGACTGGCCCGCATACGTTCCAGGTTGGTTTCGATTTCCTTTATCCGGTCGGTATATTGTATGAGCTTCAGACTACTCCATGGTTGATTTGCGGCTGGGTTCTCTACGTTTTGATCCGTATTTGGATATACTAACAGAGACGATCGATCAATTACCTCATCCCCAGGGATATCTCTTTTATATACTTCAGTTGGATCGGCGCAGCTCACCAGTCCAAGTATTGGGGGTAAAAATAGAAGTCCTACATTGATCCATGTATTCAATTTCATTATCGTTTCTTTATAGTGTATAGCAAGAAGGGCATAGGGTAAGGAAAATTAAAAAATCTATTAGAATGCCTCCAATTTACAACTAAGGTAATTAATCCTTTGGACTATTCGGTACGAAACCAAGGTATTGTTTTAATCAACAAAAGAGGCAGGCTTAATTTTGGCTTTAGAAGAAGCATTTTCCGCTACTCTATTGTGTATCAAATGCGCAATATCCATGCCGTGTGTTTTTATTTTTACCTGTTTCTCAGGATTCTTTTTATCCGCAAAAAGATGTCTTTTCAGGCGTTCATGAGGTGATTCTGAAGGTGGAATTTTTGGTTCAGGAAATAGGTATGTAGCCTTTTCGGCGTCATTGCTCCATTTATGTTACCCCTTATTCAAGGTAAAAAATATCCCGGCCCTCCGACGAGTTGGCAGGCGAACCGGGACTTATATCAACAGGTTCCTATTTGATCATTAAAAGAATTCAGTTTTAATGGAAGAAATTCTTCTGAACCGTAAATTGAACGATGTTTGTCTGGAAATATGTGTTCGCTGCCTTATCCCACTGATTCATGTAACCAACCTGAAAATTTGTGTCCTTGTCCAGTTTGTATCCAACTCCAACATAAGCCCAGTTTCGGGCAAATGACACCGGGCGTAGACGTTCATCCTGATTGAACCATATTTCATCAAAGGCAGTGATAAATAGGGCGCTTTTTTGGTTATCGAAAGTGTAGACGTCAAAAGAAGTGGTAAAGCGGTACCTGAATCGGTTGGCATAATCGTTTCCATTTTTCACATATTCGCCATTGACACCGTCGAGGTGGTCTATCCAACGGTTTTCCTGTCTAAACCGATTGATAAGGTGGACCTTCCCGATGTCGAACTTCATGAGTGCCTGCTGCCACATATTGTGCTCTGTAGAAAATGCCTTCAGGGGATAGGGTTCTTCTGGATTGGTGCTGATATAAGTATACCCTAGAGAAAGCTCCAGTTGATTTGTGAGCTTATAATCAATTGACGGTCTCAGTAGAAACTGCCCCTTGTCTTCAAAGAACCAACGATTCCTCTGATGCAATTCGTTGGTCAAGAACCAATGGTGGGATAGTTGCACCCGGTTAATCAGCAAACTCCAAGAATGTGTTGGCGCCTTTTCCATTTCCTGTCCATAACCACTGTAGGTAAATAGCAGTAGAAAATATATTGTGAGTTTAATTTGTCTGGTTATCATAATTATGCTAGTTTTTATAGGCACTGATCTCAATTCTTACGAGTTCCGTGAAAGTGAATTTAGATTCAGCAACAAGACATCTTGTCCTAGGTATCTTGATAGCCACTGTGCTGCAATAGTTTTTCAAAAAGTTATCTAAGAAGTGAAACTGCTCCCTGGCATGGCCAAACACAAACTGTTTACAATCGAGCAGGGAAACCCCGTCTTCGAGAAGCTGCAGCCGATTTTCTCTGATCTTGTTCGCAAGGTCTGCCCACCTGGCATCGCTGTCAAAATCTGTCAGCAAGTGTTCATGTACCGGACAGCACGAATGAGCCAGCAAAATCACTTGGGCAATGTCCTGATCCTTTATCAATGCTGCGATCTCTGAAATTGCCTGCTCGCAGCAGCCATTCAGGTCCATACCCAGTACAGTCCGCAATATCACTTGCCTGTTGTTCGCCAGAGTTACAATACTGTCAAAATCCATGCAGGTGATCAGTAGTGTCTTTTCCTTGATCGCGTAGAGGAAATCTATCAATTGGGTTGTTGGCAGATTTTTCATACCGCTTTAGTCTTCTTTACTTTGCGACTTGCCAAGTGGTGATCCGACTTTTTCTGCAAATGATCCATGCCTACCAGGTCAAAGGTGCCCCCTTCGTTTATGTAATCATGTTGGTATTGATGCAGGTTTTCCATCACCGTGTGGTCAATTAGATTGGCATTGGTAAAATCCAAAACCACAGCCTTTTTTCGGGGGAGTGTATCCAAAAACTTCTTTAGCTTGATGTAGTTGCTGAACACTGCGGAATGGAATACGGATACGGTATAGGTGTCGCTGTCTTCGGGATTGGTTACCGTGAAAAGCGGTTTGAATATGTACCGGATGGGTAATCCGCTTCTCAGGTGAAGGATGATTTTTGTTAAAATTCCCAGCCCGATCCCTATCAACAAATCGGTAGCAAGGGTGGCAATTATGGTCACCAAAAATATCAGCAACTGCTCAGAGCCTATTTTGTAAGTAAGGTAAAACTCCTTCGGGGAAGCAAGTCTAAATCCCGTGTAAACCAGCATGGCCGCCAAAGCTGCCAAGGGAATCTGGTGGATAAGCAGCGGGAAAAAAGCCACAAACACCAATAGAAACACGCCATGAAAGAAATTGGACCAGGCTGTTTTACCACCATTGTTGATGTTGGCAGAACTTCTTACGATCTCGGAAATCATCGGCAAACCACCAATCAATCCGGCGAGGGTATTGCCTATACCCACTCCTACCAGGTCTTTATTCATGTTGGATTTTCGCTTATATGGATCCAAGCTGTCTATCGCTTTCGTGCTAAGAAGTGATTCCAAACTGCCCACAAGCGCAAACATGATGACGTACTTGATAGAAGTCATGGAAAATATCTGGGAAAAATCGGGGAATGTGATAGCTGAAAGCAAATTTTCAGGTAGCGTTACCAAAAATCTTGGTCCGATGCTGTATTCATGGCCGTCCAGGAACAAATATTTGTGCTCATGCTCCAAATCAAAGTAGATTCCAAGTGGAATGGACACCAGAATAACAATCAGTGGAGCGGGTAGCTTCTTAATGTAGTTGTTTTTGAACAGCGGAAACAAAAACATAATCAGCAAGCTGATTCCACCAATGATTGCGATATCAGGATTTATATCCTTAAATGCGCCGGGAAGCGCGGCAAATAGCTCCAATGTTTCGTTGGCTTCCGGCTTGACACCTATCATTGTGTATAACTGCTTGGCAATGATGATAATTCCTATAGCAGCCAACATCCCATGAACCGCAGCGGAAGGGAAGAAATCGGCTAATACGCCCGATTTTATCCATCCAAACACAATTTGAAGCATACCTGAGACTACAATTACGGCGAGAGCCAGCCTATAGCCTGCCGCCGGATCGCCCTGTCCTAGTTCATTTACGGCACCTAAGGCGATTATAATTAGTCCTGCGGCAGGACCTTTGATCGTCAGCTGAGATCCTCCGAGGAAAGTGACTAACATACCACCAATGATGGCTGTAAAAATACCCGCGACAGGCGGAAATCCCGACGCCATGGATATCCCCAGACAGAGGGGAAGTGCGATGAGAAAAACTAAAAACCCGGCTGTAAGATCAGATTTCCAGTTTTTGCGAAGCCCAGCAAGTCCAGCTTGAGGTACTTCAGTGATTTGTTTGTTCATAATACGGTCGATTAGGAAGTTTTTAGTGCAGTAGCGTGATAATTTTTTATATGCGGGCCAAGGAACAGCCGGACGTAAATCCTGATCAGGGCGATTCCGCCGAAAACATAGCTGATGGCTAGAAACGCGGCGAGAAAGTACTGGTCCTCATGAATATGACTGAAGAGCAGATCCACACCGATGAAGGTGGGCGTAATAGGAAAACCCATAATGCCCAACGTAACCAGAAAATAAACCAACGCCAGTTTGGGATACTCATACACGTGCCCGTGGTATTGGCTTAAATCAACGTGTTGCCGTTCTTTCTTTCTGAGGTATCTTAAACACCAGAAACCAATAGCCCCGGTGACAATCACACCGCTGATGTAGATTTCGGTCTGCAAATAATCGAAGGTTTCATTGAAGGAGACGGCTAATGCAGTCCAGAAATGGTTTGACACGACAAGTGCCAAAGCCAGCGCTGGGGAGGTCCTTTCCGAAAAGGCCCGAAATACCAACAGCATGCCCAAAAAGCCCAATAGTGTCGGTATGGAGGAAATTATACTTGAAGGAAGCCAGGTTTGGTGAAAATAGACCACGATGCCTATCACATACACAGGAAGCAGGATAAGGAGCAAATAATTCATGGAAATGAATTGGAGTTTACGCCCTAGCTGCTTCACCGGACCAAAAACCCAAGCATTGAAGAAATGATCCAGGTTCCATTCTTTGAGGGACAATACGTAGAGGCTATACGCCAACTTTTTCGGAAAGGTGTCCTCAATTGACGGCTTGCGGGATCTGAAATTGTAAAACGTATCCCGTATTAAATAGGCCACTACGGATGGAGATACCAGCAGCTGATAGGTCCTCAGAAAAGCGTTCCCGGCGAAATGGATCAATACCAACGTTTCCAAACCAAGGGCCACTTCAATAAACATGATCCCAATCTGGGCGATCGAGGCGTAGGCGATCTGGGTTTTGATGGTCGACTGCACCCGGGCAATGGGGTACGCGATAAGCGCTGTTGCCAGACCCAACAGTCCGATCATCACCCTGACTGTAGGCTCATGCTCCCAAAAAGGATATGTTCTCAGCAATAGAAACACCCCAAAATGCACCGATAAGGAACCATAGAAAATGGCAGATGATGGCGTCGGCCCTTCCATCGCTCGGGGAAGCCACGAGGAGAACGGTAATTGGGCAGATTTGGCGGCCGCTGCTACAAGCAGGCAAATGCCTATGAACAGTCCAATGCCACCATGTGTCGCGAGCTGTGTAGCTACCAAGGGCCCGTCCAAGAGCTTGATAAAGGTGATGTTTTCATGCCAAAGATGATGGCTGGCCCACATCGCCAAAATGATCCCAATATCCCCTATCCGGTAGATCGAGAAAACCTTCAATGCATTCCTCACTGGTAAATACCTTTCCCTGTAAAATGCGATCAATAGAAAGGAGGATATGCCCAACATTTCCCAACCCAGAAACAGGGTTTCGAAATTTCCCGCCAGTACAGTGAGGCTATAGGCAAGGTAGAAAAACAGCAACGTGTTGAAAAACCGTTTGTACCCCGCTTCCAGATGCATGTAAAACCGGCTGTACCGTGTAATGAGAAAGGTGATGAAGGTACCTACCCAAAGGTATACCGCGGTAATTGTGTCGAAGTAGAAGTCCAACAGAAAACGGTAAATACCATCATTGTATAGCTCCATCTCTGCGATATTGACCGGAGTGCTACCTGAAAACAACCAATAGATGACATAGCCTGTAAGGAAAATCAACTGTATGCTAATCATTCCAAATGCTACAGCCGAAAAGCCAGACTCCCAATGCTTGGGAAGGAACAGCGAAATGACAAAGCCAAAGAGCGGAACCAATACAAAGGCACTGATGATAAGTTGGTGTATCATAAGATTAAGCAATCAGGAAGACCGGTAAATTTTCACTGGTAGACGCCAAGAGTGCATCTAAATCGGATACAGCCTGAATGGCTTGGGAAAGCGGTTCATAGGACTCAAAGCCATTGGTCCGGAATACATAAGCCTGTTTGTCATCAGGGTGAATACAGACTAGTTTCACCCAGTCATTGGCAAACCAGGTATACGTCTGCGGGTCGGCTTGAATGACTTTTAGTACTACCTCGGGATAATGGTCTACTGTAATCAGAATCCGTAGCGGGTCATGAATATCGACCATCTGCTGCGGCAAACCCGTTCGTAGGTCGCCCTCCATTCCGTTAGCTACACCGATCAGACCGATTACGTTATGGGGAAGCTTGCTTCCGGCACCAAGCCGTTGGTTATCTACCTTAGAAAAATAGTATTCAAGGTTAATACCACCACATACAGGTGCCACCGCCTTTAGAATACCCAAGAGAAAGTGGCCTTCAGGATCTATGCGGTGGTCGTAGGAATTCAGGAAGGCCCGTTTATCCAAAAAGAGATGACGGTTGCTTTCCCTTCTGCCAATGATGCAAAGTGCATTGGTTGCGTGGTTCCATTCTGGACGCGGCTCAAATAGCGACATGGCTCGAAGTTTTACCTGGTCATGAACCTTCTTTGCGTCCTGTGTGGAATCTACCGTTTGAAATCTGCGTGATCTTTCTTTGGCATTGTAAGCTAGTGCCGTATCAAAGGACCGCATATGTTGCTGATGACGCATCTGATTGGCGTCAGCGAGCACCTCAAGATCATAAAATTCCATTTCATCTCTAGTTGTATCGTGAAGCCCTCCCACGAACTGGGTACCGTCGGGAATGAGGATGCCCCGTGTAGCTAAGCGCTCTCTGACCGCCCGGTTATTCCCGATTTGTGCGGCTACCCGGGCATTCACCGATCCGGCTCGTCCACTGCAGGCTCCGCAATCATAGCCTGCATAATGTGTGTTGTTCACAGAACTGGCACCATGACCGATTATGTATACCAATGGAGCAAAGTCGGCGATCAATCCGATGCTTTTTAGTAGCGCTTCCATGGAGTTGGTCATCTCATCCAGGGTGAATCCTATTTGAAGGCCTTGGTGTTTATCGTCAGTATCTTCACTGATCACGGATAATTTTCCGTGCGGGTCCATGTGCTGAAAGGAAGACACCATGGCCGGGGTTTCAGCGGGCGAAAAGATACTTTTCGCAAGCTTTAGCGCAGACCAAAACCCCATCGTCTGCGAAATCGCCCATCCTCCAAAAATTCCTTTTGTATGTTTGCTGAAATGGGCATCTTTTTGGTGGCGGAGTTTGGATTCACTCTCTTTGATTACATGAGCGGGATTCACCGGCGCCGGACAGACTTTAGTCATAAACTTTCCGTGCTCCGGTTGGAAGTAAAAGGGCAAGTTGAAAAACCCTGCCGTACCATAGGTCTGAGAATCCGGAGAAAATCGTTCCACGTACCTCCTGATGGAACAACAACGGTCGTCGATACAGAAGAGGGCTTGAAAGGACGGTTTTTTCGACTCCGATACAGTACCGCTAGGTGTCTGAAGCCCTTTGATCACCTGGTCATAGTACGACCATTCAAGTGCCTCTTGCCACAACCTGTGCGTCTCGAATAGCTCCGAATTGGCGGTTTCCCCGAGAATGTGCGTAAATTCATCCGGAATAAAATCCGCAAGGGAATTCCACGAGTTACCTTTTCTTTTTTCCAACGCATCTATTTCTAGGATGCATTCCAGGAAAATGAAGTCATGCAAGGAAACAGGCCGCTTATCCAACAGGGAGGCGGGCTGACGTTCTAGGACAGCAACCATCCCAGACCATCCTGGATGGGCAAATTGCTGGTCAAAGAGATACTGCTCGAAACGATCAGTTTTGCCTACTAAGATGGAAAGCAGATCCTCCAACGTTGTGCGATGGTTGAAAAAGAGTGTTCGGGCCCGGCTGGTTTTTAGGAATGAACTGTAGCTGTTTTTTTCCAACGCATGCAATCCAGCTAAAAGACTTTTCGCGGAGGACGGAAAACCCCAAATGGCGATTCCTTGATCCAAGTAGGCACTTACGATGCGGAAGAGATTTTGGTGTACTTCCTTGTCAAGGTTTATGTTGTAGTGCTTTTTCCAGAGTGACCGCAATAGGCCCACTTTCGGCTGTGGAAAGTCTTCTACCGGAAGATCTAGAAGTAGGTTTTTCCAATAGCTAAGTTCCTGTGAAGGCTTATGATCTCCAATGACTCGGTCGAGTATATCGGAATTAATCTTATTTTGATGATACAATTCCCTGTATTTATCAATGTTCCAATATACCGTATAACCGAAGTTTTCAGAAGCCTTCTGCACGGCTTTGTGAAATGTGAGGCTTTGAAAGGCATGAAGGGTATTGTGATGCACAAAATCCTTTAAAGGTGCCTGTGCAGGCAAATAATGACCCAGCTCAAGCAATGTTTGCTCCAGGTCGAATGACACGCGATGCGCCATAGCGAATAAGATTAAAATGTAGAAGTTAAGTAGAAAACGACCGGTTTAAGTGGGTTCCGGTGGGCAGAAAAATCAGGTATTGGGTATCCTCAAATTATGAAAAAGCAAATAAAGGGGTGCTTTGTGGAGTCGAACAATAGGTGTACCATTCAAAAAATCCTCAGCAGAGAAAACATGATCGCTCGCGGCAACACTCGAAGGAGAGCAAAAGACAAAGCAACCTTCCGCGCCTTCCTTATTCTCTTCTTTGGATTCTTCTACTTCCTCTACTTCCAGCCCAACGATAAAAACGTGGTCTTTTGACACGCTGGCTGAAAGGGGGGACTGTACGCGCTCCTGCCTGAAATGTTCTGATTCCTGTGTGATAAGCCCCGCTATGGCTTCAATAGGGAAAAACGCGGAAGCAGACAAAACTAAAAATACCAAACTGACCGTTTGCAGAAACCGGTTAACGGTTCTGCTAAGAGTACGATCGGAATGTGATTGAACTGAGTTCATGAGATGTCTAACTGCCGCAAATGTACAATTTGTTTTATTTAATCCTTGTTATTTTTGTCAATTATCTTTGCCAATAGACGTACGTTTTTTAAAATTTCCGAATGTGGCGTCAAATGATTGACCTGTTTGCTAACAACGCCCTCAAATGTCGAGACGGCATATATTTT
>WGNT01000018.1 GCA_016124425.1 Cytophagales bacterium | reverse complement strand
GGCTCGATTTACAAGGTTTTTTTTGGTATGGTTTTCAGACCGGATGGGCTGGAATTCCACCCCACCGTACCTGAAAAATATGTCGGCAAAAAATCTATCAAGGGCTTTTGCTATCGAGAATGCGGGCTTGACATTGAACTGCATGGATTCGGTTCCAAGATCAAAAGTGTACGCTTGGACGGAAAGGCGATCAAGGAAGCAACAATTCCAGCGGGATTACAAGGACATCATCGCCTGGAGATTTATCTGGATTCGTCCGGATCTGCTAAACGTACGCTCGGGGAAGCAGCGCATGCGGTTTCGCCCCGCACACCCTTCTTGAACCACCAGGATGGACAGCTTAGCTGGGCAAGACAGGAAGCAATACACCATTACCATATCGTAAAAGACGGCCGCACCCTCCATCAGCTCCAACAAGAAACATGGGAGTTACCGTCTGATTCTTGCGGTGAGTACCAAGTCATAGCAGTCGATAAGCAGGGGTATTCCTCTTTCGCAAGTGAGCCGATAACCATTACAGCTGAACCGCCATTGGAAATTGATTTGTCATTATCTGCCCTTGCGTATGAACAAAGGTGTCCTAACATCAGCGGCGGAGGGTATATTCCCATCAGCCTAGGACAAAACCTGAGGGTTACGTTTGAGGTGGAGGTAGAAGACGCGGGGATATATGCGTTGAGCATCCGCTATGCAAATGGTAACGGACCGGTCAATACAGACAATAAGTGCGCACTCCGAGCTTTGATGCAAAATGAGATTTTTGTTGGAACATTAATTTTTCCCCAGCGTGGGATCAATAATTGGGAAGAGTGGGGTGAAAGTAACACTTTAAAAGTAGCTCTCAAGAAGGGCGTAAATAGGTTTACTCTTTCCTTCGAATCCTTTACCCACAACATGGACGGAGAGGTAAATGACGCGTTCTTGGATCGGGTTCGCTTGGTGAAGATTTCTGGCGAGAACGATTGTCCGGCATAGGCTACAACTGTGCGGATTGAAACAAGTGGGCCAAGTTTCCTGCCCGAAACCACCTGTAGCCATATGCTTTTAGGTTGATATGGTAGTATCCCTGACCGTTCATTTTATTTTCTTTGATTGTCATGAGGTCGGTCAGCTTGCTCTCTCCATCTTGCTGCTTCAAATCAAGGATAGCTTCATGGGCCCTTTCATCGAAATTATGGAGTATTAAGAGCGAACTTTCTTGCCATCGGTAGTGGATGGCTAAAACCTGAGGAGTGCCGGCATCAATAATCTGCCATTTCCCCCAGCCGATTTCAGTACATTCCTGACGTAACCGTATCATCGAGGTCATCCAGTTAAGGAGGGAATTGGGTTCGCGTCGTTGTGTTTCCATATTGATATGTTCATATCCATAGGGACCCTCTTTAATCAGCGGGTTCACCAGCTTTTCTGATAGGGAAAAACCCGCCTGGGTATCCGAGGTCCACTGCATTGGGGTTCGGACTGAATCCCGCTCGTTGAGGGTTAAGTCGTCACCCATCCCGATTTCATCTCCATAGTAGATCATAGGTGTACCGGGAAGTGAAAACATCAGGCTGTAAGCAAGTTCTATCTGTGACCTATTGCCAAGCATGGGGGCGAGCCTTCTTCTGATTCCCCTATCATACAGTTGCATGTTCTTCTCAGGGCCAAAGCGGTCGAATACCTTTTTCCGTTGTTCCTCAGTAAGCCTCCCGAGATCAAGCTCATCATGGTTTCTCAGAAAATAGACCCACTGACTGTATTGATTTTCTATCCGTGTGGCTTCTATGGCCTTTTTCAACGGTTTTAATTCACCAGTGGCAAGGGAATAGAACACATGTTGATTTACATAAAAGTTAAACATCAACTGAATTCCGTCTCCCTTTTCGCCAAAAAATGGCAGCGTGTCTTCCGGAAGTACATTGGCTTCGCCAAGTAGTATGGCGTCTCCTTTTCTCCATTGAAGAAACTGACGAAATTCCTGAAGATATTCAAATTTCAACTTATGGTCGCTTTTCCCTGGAATAACTGATTCTAATACAAAGGGTACTGCATCAACCCGAAAACCAGCAACGCCCAATTCAAGCCAATAGCCCATGATCCTGCGAATCTCTGCCCTAACTTCCGGATTATCCATGTTTAGATCCGGTTGATGTTCATAAAACCGATGGAAATAATAGGCTTTCGCTTTTCTGTCATATGTCCAGGTAGCATGTTGTCTTCCTGGAAATACCATACCCTCATCCCAATTTTCCGGGCGTTTTTTCGACCAGACATACCAGTCTCTATGTAACGCATTTTCGCTACTGCGGGCATCTTGAAACCAAGGGTGTTGATCAGAGGTATGGTTGACTACCAAATCAATAATTACCTTTATGCCCCGCATGTTAGCCTGGTGCATGAACTCCACAAAATTGCCACTAGAGCCCAATCTATGGTCTACCCCGTAGTAGTCCTTGATATCGTAGCCATTGTCTTTGTTCGGAGTAGGTTGAAAGGGCGAAAGCCATATCATGTCTATGCCCAATGCATGGATGTAGTTTAATCGTCTTTTCAGCCCCTCGAAATCACCCACACCATCCCCGTTTAGGTCCATAAACGATTCCAGATCCAGATTATACATGACGGTATTCTTATACCAAAGGTATTCGACCATAGCAATCAGTTAGTTAGGTTGTATCCCGACCTATTATTCAAAAATGAGACCTAACTAACGATATTGAAAAATGACTAGTAGCATCAGGATAGTTGAATACACTGGCTATGCCTCTTCGCCATCATTCCTCACAGTGAGTACAAGTTGTAGTGGCTCTTTGTGAAAATCGTGTCGACAGCACGGCACAATTCTTCCCTTTTGACCGTATCAGCGGGCTATTGCCCACGGGAAAGGGGCTAAAGACGTGGTGTTTATGCAGGTCGGTTATAACCTGTTTCAGTCTCTGAGTAACCACATTAGCTAACTTCCTCAGCGTCTCTTTTGGCAAGTTGTTTACGTTCATAGATAAGCGGTCAGGGCTTATTTAATCAGCGAGTGCTTCAGGGATTCTCCCCATTCTGTGGCAATATTGACACCCGGCACGGGGATTCATGTGGTTCAATCTATTATTTGCCTAGCAGAAGGCGCTTTAGCACCAAGAAAAGAGCTCGATTTATTTGGTCGGATACTTGTATACCGTTCTAACGTGACCTTATTCCCGCTAAACCATTTAACGACACTGTATGAGCACCTCCAAATCCATGACTACTTATTCCCAGGTTTTAAACCAACTGCCTGAAAAAGGCTATGGGAAAGAACTTACTATCTCCGAAGCAGGGGCAAGCTTTGACGGGTCCGAAAATGTTTATCAAGCCGAACAGTTGAAAATCGTGAAGGTATATCGTTTTGAAGGGGAGTCTGACCCCTCTGATATGGCTGTGATTTACCTCATCCATAGTGATACAGAGGAAAAGGGGTTCATTCTAAATGCCTACGGAACCTATTCGGATCAGGATAATCCCCATTATGACGAGTTTATCAAAAAAGTACCAACAGAGGAAATGGATATTTAAAATCGGCTGCAAAACTGACGCTTATATAGAGGTTATCTGCGGAAGCGTACAAACAAAAGCGCGGGAGGCAGATACGACAATGACAAGGGTTATTTTTTAAAAGGATTAGACACCTGATTCGCTAGCTGATTAAGATTAAGGGCTATAATCGCTTATCGCGCGTCGGGTTTATTTTTTAATCTTTTTTATGATGTTGGATTTAAGACGTCACGGGGCACTTTATAAGCAGCTGGCAAGGGCTGGTGTATTTCTAGGTGCCGGAGGGTTTCAGTTATTTGATGGCACTGAACATAGGTGGAATGTATGTGCTGTATCTTACTCCGCTGTACGTTTTGAGTTTAACCAATCCTTGGCTCCATCACCTCATTCACCTCCATTTTCTATTAGCGGGTTATTTGTTTTCTTGGTCCATCATCGGTCCTGATCCGGTACCAAATAGGCCATCGATACGATTTCGGATGATCGTTTTATTTTTGCAATTGCCTTACATGCCTATCTTAGCAAGTATATGTATGCCCATCTTTTACCTGCCAACTCCCCATTTCCGGCTTCTCAGATTCAGGATGCAGCTACGTTGATGTACTATTGGGGAGATTTTGCCGAGTTGATCTTGTTGGTAGGGTTGTTTTTACACTGGTACCAAAAGGGTGGATTCAGTTCTTCCACGCAGGTTTTGGCAACTGTCAAAAAAGGGGACCGGGTGGTAAAAGCGAAAGGCAAATCCGTTGACGTTGAGGGTGGTTGAAGTGGAGGGAATGTTACAATCTGTTGCCTTTGGGTTACTGGACATCATTCCCCCTAACACATTTTGTCTGTTTTGCGGGGGAAGAAAAAGACTTGCTTTATCTCTTCTTGGCGATCTTTCGGTGGGGGCTTCAAGGTTGAACCACTCATGGTTCTCGTTATTATTGAATGGGATAAAGTATAAATTTCGGGAGACCTGGTGGTCTGACTGTCACTAAATACCATGTACTCTTAATGTATGCCGGTCAAGTCGGATTAATTTTCCGGGTATCGCTGCTTTTCTGGGGTAATATGTAGAGGTAAGGCACCTGTGGTTTGCTCTACGGCACTTTGTATATCGGTTCACAGGATCTATCTTGTGCTTCTGAGACCTTTGCTTATTGATTCACGCTTTACAGGACGTCGACAAGGAAAAGGAATCACGCTTAGAAAAGTAAATAGGCCGGCATTTTGGTGAATGCCGGCCTATGTTTATTTTGTCAGGTATTTTTCTACTATTGTCTGCGAGATTCCCGAAAAGGAGTAACCTCCGTCGTGGAATAAATTCTGCATGGTAACCATACGGGTATAGTCAGAAAATAATGTGATGATGTATTCGGCACATGCTTCCGCAGAGGCATTTCCCAACGGAGACATCATGTCCGCAAAATCGAAAAAATCATCAAAACCATTGATTCCGGATCCCGCTGTGGTTTTCGTTGGGGATTGGGAGATGGTGTTAACCCTTACCTTTTTTAGCTGACCATAGCGCTGACCGTAGTTTCTTGCAATGCTTTCTAATATGGCCTTTGCTTCAGACATGTCGCTGTAGAATGGGAAAGACCGCTGCGCGGCGATGTAGCTCAATGCAACCACAGAACCCCATTCATTGATGATATCCTTTTTTTCGGCAATCTGCAACATCTTGTGAAAGGATATTGCGGAAACATCGTAGGACTTTTGAACCCATTCGTAATTTAGATCTCCATAGGCTCTTCCTTTTCGCACGTTGGGCGACATACCAATAGAGTGAAGAATAAAATCGAAATTACCACCTAAAAATTCCTTAGCTTCGTCGTACAACTTTTCAATGTCCTCAACGGGGGTCGCGTCGGCAGGAATGACGATAGTATCGCATGCCTTTGCCAACTCATAGATTGCACCCATCCGCATGGCTATTGGTGCGTTTGTAAGTACGAATATTGCTCCTTGCTCCTTTGCTTTTAATGCGGTTTGCCAGGCAATGGAGTTTTCGTCAAGGGCTCCGGTTATTATTCCCTTTTTCCCTTTTAATAAATTTTCAGGCATAGTTTATATTTACTTTTGGATGATTTGTTGGTAGTTGGTTCCACAAAACTAAGTAATTTAATTGATTTTTTTAGTATTGTAGGACATATGGGAATGGTAGCGCGACTCAACCTGCCAGTAGTTCCTTGGCACTTTGAAAGGCACTTGGTGATGGATTTGCGCCTGCGATCATCTTTGCGATCTCTGTCAATCGATCTTCGGGGCTAAGCAGTTTGATTTTACTGCTGGTTTTCTCCTGACTGTTATCCTTAAAAACGAAATAATGTTGATCGCCTTTTGCCGCTACTTGTGGGAGGTGACTTATGCAAATAACTTGATGCTTTTTTGCGATCTGTTGCATCATTTTAACCAATTGCAGGGCGATTTCCCCCGATATTCCCGTATCTATTTCATCAAATATGAGGGTAGGCAGTGCCACTTTGTCCGCCATGATATACTTTATGGCAAACATCAGTCTGGCAAACTCTCCACCGGAAGCGACTTGTCCAATGGGCTGTGGAGGCACACCTTTATTAGCTGAAAAATACACTTCGATCGCATCTATACCAGAAGAATCAGGTTCGATCTCTTTACGCTGAATGGCGACTCTTGCGTTTTCCATACCGAGCTGCGTCAACAATACCCGAAGATCTTCGGAAAAGGTGTCTAGGCAAGCTACACGTTTACCGGATAACAGGAGTGCTTTTTCATCCAAATGTGACTTAGCCGTAGCTAGTAGCTGCTCTAGGTCCTGGAGGCGTTCTTCCAAATGGTCTACCTGAAATACCTTTTCGGTCAACGCTTCCCTCAGTGCGATTAGCCCTTCTTCGGAATCCAGTCCGTGCTTTTTTTGCAACTGGTATATCTTGCTGAGGCGCTCCCGGACAGTTTCGAGTTTTTCAAAATCTACCTCAATACTATCGTCTTCTTTAGCTAGCGTATACTGTATATCTTGTATTTCTATTCGTGCACTTTCAAACCGGTCGCGGAGCTCAGAAAACTGTTTTCCAAAACTTCCCAGATCATGCAGGTGGTGGGCTACCCCAGCCAACGCTTTAAGGGCGCCGAGCTCTTCGTGATCTAGCAGGGCGATGGCTTCATTAAGTTTTGCTTTTATTTCCTCTGCGTGCTCTAGCAACGACTGTTGCTCTTCCAGTTCCGCTTGGTCCCCCGAGGATAATGCCAGGGCGGATAGCTCATCGAGTTGAAACTTATTGTAATCGGCTTCTTTTTGAAGTGCCTGCGCCTCAGTTTGTAATTTCTCGTAGGCTTTTTTAGCTTGCGAATATGTCTTAAATGCCTGTCGGTAAGCATTTCGTTCTGCCGCTGTCTGGGCATAGTTATCGACAAGGTCCAGCTGATAGGATGATGCCCCAAGCATCAGGTTTTCATGCTGGGAATGAATGTCCATTAGGGTTTTTCCTAGCACTTTCAACGCGTCAAGCCGGACAGGCGTCTCGTTGATAAATGCCCTACTTTTACCCGAAGGAGCGATCTCCCTGCGGATGATACAGGTGTTTTCATAGTCAAGATCCTCGGACTCGAAAAAGCGCTCCAATCCGTACGAACCTATCTGAAATACGCCTTCTATCACACACTTGCTTTCGCTGTCATAGAGCGCTTTGGTGTCGGCTCGGTTTCCTAAAAGCAACCCAATGGCTCCGAGCATGATTGACTTGCCGGCACCTGTTTCTCCGGTAATCATATTGAGTCCTTTGGATGGTTCCATCTCCAGCTGCTGGATCAACGCATAATTTGAAATACTTAAATGCGTGAGCATGGTTTGTTGATTTTATGTCCCTTTAAAGGCTGCAAGTTACAATCAACCTTTCAAAATATCATTGTATTTCATGGAGTTGTTAGGATCTACCTTAAGCAGGACTTCTACGGCTTGTTGTTTGATTTCCAAAGGTGCGTTTTTTAAAATCTTGCTTACTTCATCGGATTTCGCATCCATAAAGCTGATGGTGAGGATACTGTTCGGTTGTACCTGGTTTGCTTCCGCCACTTTGCGAAGTGCCTCAAGGATGTTTTCGTATGCCTCTGTTGGCTTGGTAGTAAGCAAGTCGAGGCCCAAGCGGTGATACAGGTAGTAGGCATCTCGAATGGGTACCATCACCTGAGAGGCGTAGAGGTCATTGGACAACCAGTACCTATTTCGCCTATCTGAAGGATTTTGGTTCCACCCTGGACGCGGCGATTGTTGTGCGTTGGCTACAATGTTGCTGGCAATTTCAAAATACGGATTTCCCGACCGGAGGGAGAACGAATCGTAGTCCAGGCCCAGCGCTACGTAGGCATAAAATGAAAGCAGCGACGTGATGTTGTTTAGGTAGGAAAACCGATTAAACTCCATGGGTTGGGATTCCACATACTCAAATGTCCAGTTCCTGTCAGCAAAGTTAAAAAGCAATGTTTCATAATTCGATCCATAAACCGGCCGAAGGGTCTGTACCTGAACCGTTGCGTTGAAGAGGCCTACCTGCGGCATATCGTTAATGGTGATAAGCAGGTTGCCCTTTATCCGTTCTTCCGGCTTAAATTCATCCTCGGTCCAATTTCTTCCGTTCAGGTATTGCTCGAAGGCAGTTTTCATGTTTTCAAACACATCCCTATCCTGCGTCCTTGCCCGCTCGCTGTTCACAATAACGGTAAAGTTCAACTGTTGCGCCGTGACGGGTACCTGTGGGAGGAGCATGGAACCCGCAAGACAGGTAAAGACAATGGTCAGAAAATAGTTCATGTTTGGCCGATTAGGAATGGGTACCAACTTCCCAGACGATATATAAACGTAATTTACTCCTTTTCTTGTTTGTCTCGAATTTTTTTAATTAAATCGATGATCTGCACGGCAATTTGCTTCTTTGGAACCAGGTCGGTTACCAAACGTGTGTCATCCGAGAAAAAATAAGTGACCTTATTGGTGTCCGTCTTAAAGCCAGCTCCTTCATCTTTAAGCGAGTTGAGAACAACGAAGTCGAAATTCTTTTTCCTTAGCTTTTTGCCAGCGTTTTCAGCTTCGTTTTCAGTCTCCAATGCAAAGCCCACGTGAATTTGGTCTGTGTTCTTTGCTTTTCCGAGTGTGAGCGCTATATCCACATTCTTTTTTAGTACAAGGGTCAGGTGTTCATCCGATTTTTTTACTTTCTCAGCAGAAACCTCTGCAGGTCCATAGTCCGCGACTGCGGCAGAAAAGACCACGCAGGTAGCATCTGGATGGATTTTTTTGGCTTCTTCATACATTTCCTGCGCACTCACTACGGGGATGACGGTAACAGCTGGGACGTCAACGATAACGCTGGACGGACCTAAGACTAGATAGACCTTTGCGCCTCGCCGAGCTGCCTCTTCTGCGACAGCTATACCCATTTTACCACTGGAATGATTGCTAATGTACCGTACTGGGTCTATTGCTTCCTGTGTGGGACCTGCGGTAATGAGAAAAACCTCTCCGACTAAGTCTTTTTTTGTGTCAAAGAATGCGAGGATCTTTTCGCGTATTTCTTCGGGCTCGATCATCCTGCCGGGCCCGTGAAGCCCACTGGCAAGTTCTCCGGTACCGGCATCTAAAACCGTTACCCCGTGTAGGCGTAAAGTTTCTAAATTTTTCCTAACGCTGGGGTGTTTGTACATATCCAGGTCCATCGCTGGAGCTACCATAACACCACAACGGGCAGACAAATACGTTGCTACAAGTAAGTTATCGCTCGTGCCCTGAGCCAGCTTTGAAAGGGTATTTGCGCTCAAGGGAGCAATAAGAAATAGATCCGCCCAGAGCCCCAGCTCAACATGATTTGTCCACTCACCGGATTTTTGGTCAAAAAAGTCAACCAACACCTTGTTTTTAGAAAGTGTAGAAAGGGTGAGAGGCGTAATAAAAGCAAGAGCAGAAGTAGTCATAATGACTTTTACTTCTGCTCCTTGTTTTATGAGCAATCTAATAAGTGAGGCGACCTTATAAGCAGCTATGCCGCCCGTGACGCCAATGAGTATTTTTTTTCGCTGCAGGAAAGCCATCCAAATTATCCAGCTACTTCATCATCGGGAATCCTAAAATGTACTTTGTCCTCCATAAACTCTTCCATCGCCAAAGAAGTTGGTTTTGGCATCCTTTCGTAAAACTTGGAGATCTCTATTTGTTCCTTGTTTTCAAAGACCTCCTCCAAATTATCGACCGTCGAAGCGAATTCTGAGAGTTTGTTGTTCAGTTCTTCTTTCATATTAGTCGAAATCTGCTTGGCCCGTTGCGATATCACATGAATGGATTCGTATAGATTGCCACTTTTTTCAGCGATTTTTTCCAAATCACGTGTGATGATAGATTGGTTTGCAGCCATGTTATTCTTCTATTTTTTTTTTAATTAGTTGCGTTTTTCAAAGCTTCACTAGCTTCTTTGTTCCGTGCCTCTTCTTCCTCTATGATGCGCTTGGCTTCCGCCGTCCTTCGTTCGTAATCTTCTTTTAGTCGATAATGGGCTTCAAGTTCTGTCTGTGTCGACGTAAGAAGGTTTTCAATTCTCTTGTTGTAGGAACTGTCCGGATATTTTAGCTTAAATCGTTCGCCAAACTGAATCGTATCTTTAAAACGATCTTCTTTTTTATCAAAAACGCTACGCTGAGCATAGGCAAAGCTTACTTCAACCAGTTTGTAGGCCAATTCTTCGTTATACTTACTGTCCGGATAGGATTTGGCGAAATTTTGGAAGTTAATGATACAGGCACGGTAAAATTCGCCCGGGAACAATCCCTCGGTAAGGCGGTAGTACATCTTTGATTCCTCAAATGCTTTTTCCTCAAACCGGCGTTGTAAATCATCAATCATGCCTAGGGCCCGTTCGTAAGAATCTGATTCTGGAAACCTATTCATAAAGAGTTGAATCGCGTTGACCGCATCACGGCTACTTCTTTGGTCTAAATTGTAATCCGGAGAATCCAAATACAAAGAGTAGGCATTCATAAATAAGGCTTCCTCAGCCAAAGGACTTCTGTTGTAGGTGTCAAAAAAGGTCTTGAAATAGCCTGCTGCTTCAATGTACCTTTTGGTGCGGAAATGGGAATAGGCATAGTTAAACTCCGCCAACTCTGCCTTACCACTCCCTCGGATGACGGGTAACACCCGGTCATATAGGATGATGGCCTTATTGAACTCTTTTTTGTCGTAATACCTGTTCGCCGCATCATACAACTCATCCCAGTTGGTGCTTTTCTCCAATTTGTAGAACTCACCACAGGACGATAATGTACCGAACAGCATTACGGCAATAAAAAGAATGCTAAAATGTTTTTTCATAATCAGAATGCAAATATAGGAGATTTTTTACCCTTTATCAAATCGCCATTCTCTCAGGCAACTACGGGAATAGGTTACCTCTTTACAACGAGCTTTTTGGTAACAATATTCTTGTCATCAATAAAAATAGTGTACACATAAACTCCCGGATTCAAGTCGGTAACATTGAATTCCAGTATTGTATGTAAAGGGTCTAGTCGGAAATCATAGATGGGATTGCCGATGAAGGTGTTTACTACTAAGCGGGCATTTACTGCGGGGTTTTTGATTTTATAATCTAATTGGGCGACTCTTGTGGCAGGATTGGGATACACGCCTCCAATTTCTATGTCCTTGTGGCTGAAGTAGTTCTCATCGTCTTCACCTACCACGGTGTACACCCCTTCAATGACAAATGTTTCTCTTGGATTTTCTGTGTTGAAGAAATGCAGGTCAAAGGTGCCCCTTGTTTCGATGATACCAAGATCAAATTCAACGTACAAATCGGTATAAACTTCTCCCGGCTTCAATTTGATCTTTATTTTTGACAGATCCTTTTTCGGATCATAGCAGGTTCTATCCAGGCAGATCTTTAGGGATTGGGAGGATCCGATATTCCCACGGAGATACCTGAAGAAGTATTCTTTTTCTTCATCGGAATCATTCTGCAAGATCAACGACTTACGCTGTGATGTATTGACTTTACCGTTAAATTCAATCTTCTCGCTAAGTACACGCACCTGCCTCGCCTCAGCCATAGGCTGCGCTACCAACAAGATAGTGACTAAAAGCAATAAGAGGGATTTCATGTAAATCGTGTTGAATAGGCGAAGAATAATTTCCGTAATAGATCGATTTTCAATATATACGTATAAAAATACCAAATAGGTTCCGGTTTATAAAATGTTGGCCGTTAAAAAACGTTAACTTATTTAAAATTTTTTTCTAAATGGGCCGTTATTTTTTTCAACTTAATAATGAAATAGGAACATAATTGCCTTCTATCCCCAAGTTATGTAGGGTTATCAGTAGTTATTTGTAGTTCATCATTTTCTGGGTATGGCAATTTGACATTTGGCTGATCGAAGAAATTAAATGGATTTCTTTCTCTGATCCGGGGTGTTCGCCAGTCGTCTATCATGGCCCGGGTAGGCCGTTCATCGATCCTCCAGCTAAACCCTTTTAGTTCGGTTTCGTCCTCCTTGATCATATGTGGAGGCGTAAACGACGCTTCAGGTTTGATGGTATGTGAAATTTTGCTTACCTGATTATCCTGAAAGTGCATGATAATCCTCCCGCAAAGCAACTTGTTTATCCCGCGGATGGTGCTGTCGTTTTCAAGGGCAAAGTATAATGACTCGCCGTTTCCTTCAACATCTAATTTGGTCATGTCACCATCCAAAAAATAGCCGGTCATTTTTCGTCCCTTGATTTGGTTGAAATTAGAGACCGTATCTTTCGTTACGGCAAAACTGTTGCTTCTCAAGAACGCTTTTTCAATTGTTTGATTGGCGATGAGAATATGGATCGAGTCAGCGGTGATCTGACTTTTGTTGTTCCACATTACAGGATCATTAAAGAGATAGATGGTGGAGTCTGCATAACGATACACCATGGAATCGGACCTTCCTGCCAGTTCGGACTTGATCATTCTCATATCCGGAAACGCAAGTAGGAATCGCTCTTCCGGAAGCTCACTGTCTTGGGAGATTAGTGTGTCGGCAATCATAAACAGGGTGTCCTGTTCGAAATATTTCCGCACCAGCGCGTTGCCGTACACTTTCGAATACTGCGTTTCCTCCCAATAGTTACCTTCTTGACCAAAAATTTCAATTTCCCGTTCCTTATTATAAATGCTCACATTTTCCCGAGCCTCGTAATATTGGTTTAGCTCGTCATAAAAAAGTGTTTCTCCATAGACTACGCTTGTCTCTGTCTCTACATCCCCTTCATAAAACCGGAACAGCTTGTTTTCAGTATCGTAAAAGCTCCCCTTTTTTGCGTTCAGCTTGTTACCTTCGGTAGAAGTAACGTTGGTAATTCCCTCAGTTTCTGCGGTTTTAGGTATGGTCAGGTATACGAGTATGTTGGACTTAAGGATGTAGTCTGGGTTTTCGAGGACGACATTCTCGGTAAACGTGATCCTTTCCTGTTGGGTCTCATACAGTCCTTTTTCGCTGGTAAGGACGTTAGTGCTGTCTACAACCTTGCCGAAGTTGAAGTAATTTGCCTCTGCGGTTTCCCTGTTGTAATTGAGGTAGTCCGTATAGAGTGTGGTTTCTTTGTTTTTAAAGACGACGTTGTTCCGCAGTTTGGCTAGTAGTGTGTTGCCGTCATACTCGGCATAGCGGCTGGTGACGGTGATGGGGTCTTCCTGATCTACGATCCGTACGTTGCCGAAAAGCTTGGCAAGGTTTTCCTGTCCGTAAAAATGGGCCGAGTCACAATAGATCAGTGATTGCTGGTGTTTGAGGATTACATTGTCCTTGAGCCTGTCGAAACCCCGTCCACCCAACAGACGGTCGGCTTGTATGATCTCTAAACGTCCCTCCGGATTTTCTCCTCCCTGTGCTGCCACTTTTGGTATGAGGCCAAGAAGAATAACCGGGAAAATCGTTAAAAGCAATCTTATTTTATCCATGCTGCTGTACAAACCTGCCGCAAAATTAATAGAAACTTGGTAGTTTTGGGCTATGTTGGAGAGATTTAAACACTATATCCATTCTTCAAGCCTGCTCCGAAAAGAAGGAAAATATCTTTTGGCTATCAGTGGTGGGATTGACAGTGTCGCACTGGCGCACTTGCTGCATCTAAGCGGATTTTCCTTTTCAATGGTCCACTGCAACTTTCGATTACGTGGGGGAGAAAGTGATGCGGAAGAACAATTTATCAAAGCCTTGGGATTACGTTTGAATGTAGACGTAATTGTCAGGCATTTTGATACAGCTGCTTACAAACTTTTGCACGGTGTCTCTACCCAAATGGCAGCAAGGGAGCTTAGATATGCATGGTTTGAAGAATTGGTAGCATCACAGGGAGCGGAGGGCATTCTTGTGGCCCATCATGCAGGGGATCAGGTTGAGACAGTGCTGCTAAACCTTCTGCGTGGTACGGGAATCGAAGGGGTTTATGGGATGGCGGCACAGCGGGATGGGGTTATCCGTCCTTTGTTACCGTTCACCAGAGAGGATATAGCGGCGTTTGTTGCCGATCAGCAGTTGGACTGGAAGGTAGACAGCTCCAACAAGAGTAGTGATTATAAACGTAATCTGCTGCGGAACGAGGTTCTACCTGTACTTAGGGGCGCGTTTGGAGATGTAAACCGGCAATTGGGAAGCAGCTTTAACCAGCTCAAAGATACGGGACAGGCTTTTTTTTACCTCTTCGATGCCTGGCGTAACGCCCATGTTTCTGTGGAAAAACCTTTCGAATCGCTGGCGTTTACCTCGATAAAAGATGTTCCGGGGAGATCCTCCTTACTCTATTATTGGCTACGGGAGTTCGGTTTCAATTTTCCGCAGGTAGCCGACATTTTACGGGCGATAGATACGGGATCTACGGGTAAAGTATTTGAGGCTTCCGCCTATATGGCGAACGTTGACCGCGACTGTCTGATTGTGGGACCGATATTCGGTGATTTCGAAGAACGATACATTTCGAAAGATGAGGACCTCATTAGGCTTGACTATGAGGTGTATGAACTAATGACTCTGGATTCAGCGGAGACACCGGACAAAAATCCGGACAATGCGATGCTGGATAAAAACAGGCTAACTTTTCCGCTACTAGTGAGAAATTGGAAGGAAGGGGACAAATTCATTCCTCTCGGCATGCGTCGGTTTAAGAAAGTCAGTGATTTTTTAATAGATTTGAGGGTTCCCAATCTCTATAAGAAACAGGTGAAGGTGCTCTGTTCCGGATCGGATATAGTGTGGCTGATTGGGTACAGGATTGATGACCGCTATAAAGTCAGTTCAACTACTGGGCAGGTGATGTATATCAAAAAAAGAAAGCATGTTTAATCCTTTTAAGAAATCCTATTCTCTCGCAGAGAAACGGCAATTTGAGTTTTTGTCTAAGATTAAGTTTTTTGAGCGCCTGAAGTATTCAGAACTCATTCACTTTATCCCTGCTATACATAGACGAAAGTACATGAAAAATGAGGTGGTCTTCTTTCGGAATGACCCTAGTCAGGCGCTTTACATCGTGGAACAGGGGCGGGTGTTGTTGAGTATTGATATCAAAGATTCGTTTGAGACGATTCTCACGGTTGATCCGGGGAATGCATTTGGCGAGAATTCCCTTTTGGAAGGCTCCAAGCGGATTTATACTGCCATTGTCGAATCTGAAGAAGCTACGTTGTGGGTTATTCCCAATTATGCCATTATGGAAATTTTTGAAAGCAATCCCAAGATACAGGCCCGAATGCTGACTTCTCTTGCCGAATTTTACAACCAAAATAACCGGCGCTTATTTTCGTCTTACCAGAATTCCTACGGCTTTTTCAAACTCGGTCAAATGTTTGAATAATATAGCCGAACACTTCGTAAAAAGGCGTTTCTTTAATACCTTAGCGCAAATTTTTAAAATTTAAAATAAATCAAAAAATATATCATGACTAAAGTAACCGTAGTAGGTGCAGGTAACGTTGGTGCTACTTGTGCCGATGTCCTAGCATACCGCGAAATCGCTGAGGAGATAGTATTGATAGACATCAAAGAAGGTGTCGCTGAAGGTAAAGCCTTGGATATCTGGCAAAAAGCTCCCATCAACGTTTATGACAGCCGTACAATAGGGAGTACAAACGATTATTCCAAAACCGCGGGCTCGGATGTAGTAGTCATTACCTCGGGCTTACCCCGAAAGCCAGGCATGACTAGGGATGACCTTATCGAAACCAATGCCGGCATTGTGAAATCGGTGACTGAGAACGTCGTAAAACACTCACCGGATGCTATTATCATTGTCGTTTCCAACCCATTGGATGTGATGACCTATCAGGCCCATATCACCTCAGGTCTTCCTAAGACAAAGGTTATAGGGATGGCAGGCATATTGGATACAGCGAGGTATCGTGCGTTCATAGCTGAAGCATTAGACATCTCACCAAAAGAAATCCAAGCGATTTTAATGGGAGGACATGGTGATACCATGGTGCCGCTTCCAAGATATACTACCGTAGCTGGAATACCCGTCACCGAACTAATTGACAAAGACAAGCTGGACGCAATCATTGAACGCACCAAGTTTGGTGGAGGAGAGTTGGTGAAGCTAATGGGGACTTCCGCATGGTATGCTCCAGGATCGGCAGCAGCGCAGATGGTAGAATCTATCGTGAAAAACCAGAAACGCGTATTCCCTGTTTGTATCAAGCTGGACGGTGAATATGGCATTGATGACTGTTACCTCGGAGTGCCGGTTATCTTAGGTAAAAATGGCGTTGAAAAAGTTATCGAGTTGGATCTCAACGCGGAAGAAAAGCAATTGCTGGAAGTATCACGCTCTCATGTAAAAGAAGTTATGGCCGTTTTGGACAAACTTGGAAGCAAATAGCAACTATAGATTTAAAAAACTTTAAAAAAATCCCAACGTCACTTGGGATTTTTTTTCGTTATTGATGGGACGTACTCGTTAAAAGCAGCAACGTTTGAATAAAGTAAAAACCATATTGATCATATTAGTACTCCTGGTGTTGGGCACTGCGGTTTTTTTGGCTTACAGAAAAGACTCCTTTTTTGAGCAAACAGATCCATTGACGCTCATTCCAGCAAATGCGATTTTGGTGTTTGAAACCAGGGAACCTGTATTTGCATGGAATGAGTTTGTGTCCCAGCCTATCTGGACCCGTATATCCGGTATTCCCGCGCTGAAAGAAGTAGAACAAAGACTGCTACAACTTGACAGCATCACGGGTCAATCAGGAAAACTGGATAAAGCCCTGAAAGGGCAGCAGTTTTTGCTCTCACTACACCCGATAGGAAGAGATGACTTCGATTTTCTTTTTGCCATTGGATTTGAAGGCGATGGCGCGGGCGCTTTTTTAGCAGAAATAGAAAACGGTCTGACAGCCCTTTCCGATAGAAAAACTCGAAACTACAGCGGTGTCACACTCTATGAGTATGAGTCCGCAGCTGGAAACACGACCATCACCTATGGCGTCTACGACAATATTCTTCTAGCCAGCTTTACTTCTTTTCTGGTAGAAGATGCCATCCGGCTGGTTAAGTCCACTGACCTTGAGAATTTTAAGGATGTGTATGCAGTTCTTTTTAAGAATCAGACACCTGTCCCCAGATCAGGGCTGCTACGGATAGGTTCCGCTGGACTCTCGAAGATACTCGCATCTGCAACCAGTGATACAACCGACCCCGTAGCAAAAGGCCTAAATGACCTATCGCTTGCCGCAAACCTGCAGTTTAGCTTTGAAGAAAAGAAAATCAATCTTTCTGGAGAGCTTCTTAGTCTTTCTGAATCGCCCTTGTCGATGCAAGTTCCTGCGGGTAATCACCTAAAGAAATTCAATGACTTCATCAGCAATCGAACTGCCCTTTACAGTCACTTTCATCTTGATACCGGAATCAGTCTTCATGAGCGAATACAAGCGAATACCGAATTCAGAAATACGGTTTTAGCTGAAATAGAGTCGCTACTTACCTCCAGGGGATTCTTTGAGGGGCTGCATGGCGAAGCCGGATTCATGGTTTTCGAAGGATTTGGAAAGCAAGAATTAGATAAAATACTTTTGTTTCCGGTTTCCGATACAGACGCCACTCTTGCGATGCTTGAGGATTTCTCGTTGCGGTTCAACCAGTCAGAAGGAGAGACGCTTCTTAAAGAAAAGCATAAGGAGACTCCGTTTTTTTCGATGGGGATCGAAGAGTTTCCCATGCACTTATTCGGTGGCAAGTTCCGGGGATTTGATGAAACAGTAGTAGCCTCTCTCGATGAATTTGTGATTTTTGCCAGTTCAAGCAACGCAATGAGAAGCTTTCTGGATGATTATTTCAATGATAGTGTCTGGGGGAAATCGATCTATCGAAAGGCATTCATAGAAAGCGTACCTGAATCGGCGGTATTCAGTCAATTTATTACTGTTTCCCCATTTTATAATGTGATGTTAGCAGCGCTAACGCCATCATGGCAGTCCGTTTTTCAAAAATATGCTCCGGAGCTTCAGTCGGTGGACATGATTTCAGCAGCAATTACTGCGGACGGAGAAAGAGCTCAGGTACACCTATCAATGGATTATCAATTAGAGCCCATTAAGAAAGCTTCTGATGTGTTACTCACGCTTTCTAAACAGGTGGTCTTTCGGCATCCATTGGCATACGGTCCAAAGGCCCTTGAAAATTTTAACGATGGGAGCAAGGATTTTTTAGTACAGGATACGGCGATGAATTTGCACGTCATAAACAGCGCCGGAGAAGTCGTTTTCTCTAGAGAATTCCCCGAACGCATTACAAGTCCAGTGTTTCAGCTGGACTACTTTAAAAATGGTAAGTTACAGTTTGTTTTCGCTGGCAGGGGAGGCATCTATTGTTTTGACAGGATAGGAGAACCCTTACCGAATTTTCCGATTGTGCTGCCGGAAGGTCGGGAGATCACCCATTTTAATTTGGTTGATTACGACAAATCTCGGGATTACAGGTTTTTTGTTTCTGATGAACTCGGTAATCTTTATCTTTTTGACCAGCTCGGCCAGTTGTTGGAGGGTTGGGATTCCCGGAAGACGAGCGGAAGCCTTTCTGTAGCTCCTGCGCACCACCGGATTCCAGGAGCGGGAGATGTCATGGTGTCTCTTCATCGCAATGGCAATTTAGAGATCATGAATAGAAAAGGAGTATCGAAAACGGGATCTTCCATCCGTTTGGGTGAATCTGTCTCTACTACCTATGGAATTACTGACGGTGGAGGGAGTAAATCCCAAATCGCTACCATTAATGATACAGGCGAATTGGTCAAAGTAAATTTCAACGGAGAGTTGACCTATAGAAACCAGTTGTTGCGGCCGGACAGGGAAACGAAATTTATCATTGTACCCAACGAAAATCGGACGGATTTTGTGATCGTCATCCATGAATACAACAAAATATCCGTTCTTTCCCAAGATGAGGCCCCTCTTTTCAGTTGGAACGTATTGTCAGAAGACGTATATTTTCAATGGTTTTCGTTTGGCTATCAAAAGGATGTTTTTGTTGTAATCGACCGGATTCAGGAATTTGTTTACCTGTTCAATTTAAAGGGTGAACTATTGAACTCTAAACCACTTACCGGAAAGCTCCCGATTTCAGTGAGTTATTCCGTAGGCCAAAATGAATATTTGATTCATGCGGTCTATTCAACGAGTCTTTTTGAATACAAGCTTCCAATTTGAAGCAAGACTAAATGAAATGGTATCTTTATAAAAAACTACTTTGCCCTGCAATTACCCTGAAATACAAATGAAGAATTACATTAACTACGTATTAATGGCTTTCCTATGGCTGCTGGGGCCCGTTTGTGTGTCTGCCCAGGTTGCGCCTATACCCCCCTTGTTTTCTGAGGACACCTCCCTTTTTCAGAATTTTTCTTCGCCTTACAGTACTACTGTGACTTTTTTTCATAATCTTCAGGAGGAAAACTTCCAACCTGAAATTGCCGCCAAGGCACTGGATCTACGGCTGGTAGAAAATGATGAGGCAGGTTCCCTCGCTGTGAAGCTAAAGCAGGTGTTTGATGGCAAGGGCGTTTATGTACGCGTGGAGGAGATTCCAACGGATATTGACTACCAAGATTCAATCGCAAATAGCCGACGGGTCTATTTTTTCGACAAAACGAGATTGCCTACGATTTATCTTGAAAAGGTTGGTGAAAAATGGCTTTTTTCGGCTTATACCGTACAGCGGATAAATGACCTCCATACCGAGACATATCCCTTTGGAACCTCCAAATTGCTTAATTTACTACCCAAAATCGGTAATCAACGCTACTTTGGATTGCAATTGTGGCAGTTGGCTGGCGTATTTTTTTTGTTACTCACCATTTTTGTAAGTCATAAGGTATTTACCATAATCATTGACAGAGGCATCCATTATGTACTGGTGCGAATGGGATACGGAGGAATCGCGGAGAAATACCTACTGCCAGTCGCAAGGATAGTTAGTATTTATTTGATTGTGGCTTTATTGGCTATTTTCATAAGGGTTCTTCAGCTTCCGATTTTTGTTGTTTCTTGGATCACACTGCTCTTGAACGGTCTTAAGCCCTTTATTGTAACCGTTATATTTTATAAGCTGGTGGACATTCTTTCTTCCTACCTGCTGCGAATGGCTGAAAAGACGGCATCTACCCTTGACGACCAATTGGTTCCCTTGGTAAGAAAAACCCTCAAGACCTTCGTTATCGTAATTGGGTCGCTTTTCGTTCTTAAGGATGGCTTACAGGTGGACATCGTCCCCTTCCTGACGGGATTGTCTATCGGGGGCCTTGCCTTTGCACTTGCCGCTCAGGATACGATCAAGAACTTTTTTGGATCAGTAATGATCTTTATTGATAAGCCGTTTCAAGTTGGGGACTGGATCACAAGCGGCGAAGTAGATGGGACTGTGGAGGAAGTCGGATTTAGATCGACACGGGTAAGGACGTTTAGAAATTCCCTTATGTACATTCCCAATGGAAAGATTGCGGACGCAACCATCGATAATCATGGGTTGAGGAGATACAGGCGTTTTTATAGTACGATCACGATAACGTACGATACCCCCCCAGAATTGATTGAAGTGTTTTTGAAAGGACTTACACAACTGGTTGTCAATCATCCAAAAACAAGAAAGGACTACTATAACATCTATTTGAACAACCTATCGGCCTACAGCATAGACGTCATGTTTTATGTGTTTTTTGAAGTACCTACCTGGCCGGAAGAACTGAAGGCCCGGGAGGATTTGATTCTCGGGATTATCCGGCTTGCGAATACACTGGGGGTACGGTTTGCATTTCCGACCCAAACGCTGCATATGGAAACCTTTCCGGAAAAAAAGGGTCTCTTACCCGTTTATGAGACAGGCACTTCAGCACATATTCAACGGTTAGAAGAATTTATCCGGCAGGAATCCGGGAGGTCGGCGGACTAGTTTAGCTTGAACTCTCCTGAGCTTAACAAAAAAAGCACCCCGAAAGGATGCTTTTTTGGAGGTCGAGAGCGGATTCGAACCGCTGTACGAGCTTTTGCAGAGCTCTGCCTAGCCACTCGGCCACTCGACCATCTTCGTAAATGGAACGCAAATGTAACAAATATTGAAATCGATAACAAAGCCGTTCCTTAATTTTTAAATAATAAATGAACGAACCATTTTTTACATTATTTATTTTTTAGAAAAGAGCTTGCCAAATGAAATGTAACCACATTGAAAATAAATTACCATAAAAAGCTTATTTAAATTGTTTCTAAATAAATAAATTCTAAAGACCCTGCTAAATAACCTACTGATGTACAATAAATTAACATAATTTTTTAAGCCATCTGGAAGTGCGGGTTCTTGATTTCCTCTTGTTTGAAAAATAGAAGTTGGGTAGTACATTTGTGGGGAATTTCAATGGATTGAAATAAAATTGAGAAAATCAAACGAAACTATGTCTATCAAACGCTCATTCTTAGGGGTGCCTATTCATTTAGGAACATTATTGGTAGCTTTTTTTCTCCTAGGAGGAATGAATGCCTATGCAGTGAACCCCGATGTATCGGATAGTGAGGATGCCATTCAGGCAGGCCAGGCTTTGTTCAACGCAAATTGCAAGACCTGCCACAAATTGGACCAACGCTACACAGGTCCGGCATTGCGGGGAGTAACAGAACGAAGGGAACTGGATTGGGCGGTGAATTTCATCATCAACTCCCAGTTACTGATTCAAAGTGGCGATCCTACCGCCAATGCGTTGTACAAAGAATACAACAACATCGTGATGCCCTCACACGAATTTCTAAGTAAAGATGACGTGATGAATCTGCTTTCATACATTGAGTATGGCGATAAAGCGGAGGCGGCAACTACGGATGCGGCGGCTACAGGCGAAGGTGCTGCGGCGGGAGGTGGAGGAGGTATTCCAACAGAGTACTTGACCATCATTTTGGTGGTATTGGTTTTTGTACTGCTGCTTATTCTGGTCGTGTTAGGTTTGATTGTGTCGGTATTGACCAAATACTTGAACAACAGCGATAAGTTGGATGAAGACGACAAAGCATTCATCAACCAAAAAGGAGATGTAAAAAAGCTGTTGACAAGTGATGGCTTTATCGTCATTGTAACAACAATTGTTTTGGCGCTTGTCGTGAAAACCGCCATAGACGGTATATATGGAGTGGGGATTCAGCAGGGATATGCCCCCAGTCAACCAATCGCATACTCCCATCAGCTTCATGCGGGTCAATATGAAATAGAGTGCCAATACTGCCATACAGGCGTAGAGATCGGCAAATCAGCAAACATTCCTTCTGCGAATATTTGTATGAACTGCCACATGCATATTCAGAATGTGGGTGGTCAAGAAGGCATTTCTCCCGAAATAGCGAAACTATATGATGCTTACGACAACAACAAGCCAATAGAGTGGGTGAGGGTTCATAACCTTCCTGACTTAGCCTATTTTAACCATTCCCAGCACGTAGTAGTAGGAGGGATAGAGTGCCAGACCTGTCATGGCCCCATCGAAGAGATGGAGGTTGTTTATCAGCACAGCGCACTTACCATGGGTTGGTGCATTGACTGTCATCGCAATACGGAAGTCAATGCCCAAGGTAATGAGTATTATGATAAGTTGGTTCTCTTGCACGCTGATTCCAAAGACGCACTGAAAGTGAAGGATATTGGCGGGTTAGAGTGTGCTAAATGTCATTATTAATATTAATCTTACGCAACATCTTTTCGATAAGAAATGAAAGATAATAAAAAGACGTACTGGAAAGGGTTAGAACAATTGACTAACGATCCTGAATTCGTAAAACATGCGGATAAGGAATTTGCCGAGAATCTACCACTTCATAAATCCAACGAGGACGGAAGTGCATCTAGAAGGGATTTTCTGAAAATGATGGGCTTTAGTTTGGCAGCCGCTTCTTTGGCTGCGTGTGAGGCACCTGTAAGAAAGGCAATACCTTATGTTACTAAGCCGGTTGATGTAGATCCTTCCATTCCCAACTACTATGCTTCAACTTATGTCTCAGGGGGCGATTATGCCTCCGTCGTAGTCAAAACCCGGGAGGGTAGACCGATCAAGATAGAAGGGAACACCCTCTCGCCTATCACTCAGGGAGGAACAAGTGCTATCGTGGAGTCTTCCGTACTTTCACTATATGATAAACATCGTGTTCCAGGCCCAAAAGTGAACGGAGAACAAGTTACTTGGGATGTTCTGGATAGTGACCTGTCGTCGAAATTGCGATCAGCCGGGTCTATTAAAATTGTTACCAACACCATTTTATCACCATCTACAGAAAAGGCAATTGCTGCGTTTGCGGAAGCCATGGGTGATGTTGAGGTCATAACTTACGATCCGATTTCCAGCTATGGGATTACCAAGGCTAGTGAGACCTATTATGGTGTCAACGTTCTTCCTTCCTATTATTTCGACAAGGCTTCCGTAATTGTGAGCTTTGGGGCCGATTTCTTGGGGACCTGGATATCTCCGATTGAGTTCGCAAAGCAGTACAGTAAGGGTAGGAAGATTTCCAAGGAAAATCCAAACATGTCGCGGCACTACCAGTTTGAGTCCAATTTGTCCCTCTCGGGGGCAAATGCGGATTATAGAACGCCGATAAAGGCTTCTCAGAGTGGCTTGGCAGTGCTGGCGTTATATAATCTACTTGCGAAAAAGGCAGGAGCTGGCACCGTGAACGCAGCAGCAATTGAAATTCCCCATCTTGAAAAGGCAGCCAATGAGTTATGGGCAAATCAGGGTGCGTCGCTTGTTGTATCCGGATCTAACGATCCAAACGTTCAGGTAGTCATTCACGCAATTAACGATTTGCTCAAAAATTCAGGAAATACGCTCTCTCTTGCCCGTTCAGCACATTTTAGAAAAGGGGACGATTCACGAATGAACAATTTTGTTGCTGATATGGCGGCAGGACGCGTAGGCGCAGTTATTTTTCACAAATGTAATCCTGTATACGATTTCGCTAAAGGTGCCGAGCTCGCCGAGTCGATGTCCAAGGTAAAAGTAGCGGTTTCTACAAGCGAGTCGATGAACGAAACTTCAGCTTTGGTCCAGTATCAGGCACCTGATCACCATTACTTGGAAAGCTGGAATGATTTTAACCCTAAAGTTGGTGAATACAGCTTGTCCCAACCCACAATCTCTCCGTTATTCAATACCCGTCAAGCGGAGGAAAGTATGCTGAAATGGGCGGGAATAGCTACTTCTTATTATGATTTTGTTCGTGAGAATTGGAGAACTTCCTTTTTTACGGCAGAAGAAGAAGGTGGAGATTTCCAACAATTTTGGGATGAGTGCCTTCATAATGGAGTCTACCATGTAACCGTAGAGGAGCTAGGTGAGCCTAGTGCCCTCGGGGATATAAGCAGCGCTGCCTCTGCGATTGGCAGCACCTACAAGACGGATAATGCTGGAACGGAGCTCGTTGTATATGCGAAGGTTGGTATTGGGTCTGGGACTCACGCAAATAATCCATGGCTTCAGGAGATGCCAGATCCTATTTCTAAGGCGACTTGGGACAACTACCTTACCGTTTCCCAGCAATGGGCTACGGACAATGGAATAAAAATGTTTGAAGGAGCAACAAATATTGTCAATCTAACAGCGAATGGGAAGACGGTAGCTGTACCGGTTCTTATTCAGCCAGGGCAAGCCTATGGTACTGTGGGTCTGGCTTTAGGATACGGAAGAACAGTCGCAGGTCGTGTGGCTGACGGAGTGGGTGTCAATGCTTACGCATTTTTGGATAGCTCCAAGGGATTTATCAATTATGATATCACCGAAGGCGTCACTGTAGAGCTTACTGGCGAAACGTACAGAATCGCCCAGACGCAGACGCATCAGACCTACATGCAAAGGGATTTTGTACTACAAGAGGCCACACTGGAAGAATACAAAGAAAATCCAAGTGCAGGTAGGTATAACCCCAAAATCTACAAAGAAGGTGAATTTGTAAAACCGGCTAAGCTTTCTCTTTGGGCTGGGCACAAATACAGCCAACATCATTGGGGCCTTGCAATTGATCTAAATTCGTGCACCGGATGCAGTGCTTGTACGGTAGCCTGCCGCGCGGAGAACAACGTTGCGATCGTAGGCAGGGAGGAAGTACTAAACCGTCGGGAGATGGACTGGATCAGAATTGACAGGTATTACAGTTCTCCCGAAGGGGCCACTTCTTATAAGGAATTGGAACAGTCGGCGGATAACCCGGAGGTTGTATTTCAACCGATGACCTGTCAGCATTGCAATAATGCACCTTGCGAGACGGTGTGTCCGGTAGTCGCAACGACGCACAGTTCCGAAGGCTTGAATCAGATGACGTACAACCGTTGTATCGGTACGAGGTATTGTGCTAATAACTGCCCGTATAAGGTACGTCGCTTCAACTGGTTCAAATACCATGATAACAAGGCATTTGCTGAGGTGAATGTAGCGCAGAATGATGATTTGGGCAAAATGGTGTTGAATCCAGATGTGACGGTACGGGCAAGGGGCGTGATGGAGAAATGTTCATTATGTGTTCAACGTATCCAAGCAGGTAAGTTGACGGCTAAGAAAGAAAAGCGTAAACTGCAGGACGGAGATGTAAACGTTGCATGTGCTGTTGCCTGTCCATCGGAAGCCTTGGTGTTTGGTGATCTTAACGATCCGAACTCGCGTGTATCTCAAATTTTGAAAATTGAAGAGAACACCTCTACGCCGTTTAAAGAAGTTAACGAAGAAAGGGCGTTCCATGTACTGGAAGAAATTAATGTTAGCCCTAACATTTGGTACTTCACCAAAATTCGAAATAAGGACATAAACGAAGCTTAACATTTTTAAACACTAAAATATGCAGGTTACTTCATCCGTTCGCGAGCCACTGGTTACCGGTGGTAAGACATATAAGGACGTTACCAACGATGTTTCCCGACAAGTGGAAGGAAAACCAACGCTCAGCTGGCTTTTAGCGTTAGCTGCGTCATTGGGCGTGCTTCTATTGGGAAGTCTAGCGCTGGTGGCTACCCTCTGGGAAGGCATTGGTATGTGGGGACTAAACAAAACCGTAGGTTGGGCTTGGGATATCACCAACTTCGTATGGTGGGTAGGTATTGGTCATGCCGGCACCCTAATCTCAGCGGTTTTATTGCTGTTTAGGCAAAAATGGAGAACATCGATCAATCGTGCCGCTGAAGCAATGACCATCTTCGCCGTTATTTGCGCCGCGTTGTTTCCACTTATCCACATGGGTCGACCTTGGATAGGTGCTATTTGGGCATTGCCGCTGCCGAATACCTATGGTTCACTATGGGTTAACTTCAATTCACCGCTTCTTTGGGACGTTTTTGCGATATCTACTTATTTCTCGGTATCTCTTGTCTTCTGGTATATCGGACTTATTCCTGATTTTGCAACTATTCGAGACAGAGCTACAGGATTGAGAAAAGTGATATATGGTGCGCTAAGTTTTGGTTGGGACGGGGCT
>WGNT01000132.1 GCA_016124425.1 Cytophagales bacterium | reverse complement strand
TACCAAGCTCTTATGGTCCCCTTGCTGCCTCCTGCGGGAAAATAGTCAAAGATTTGTTCCTCTGGAACCTCCTTCTTAATTTTATCCAACAACTCAATGATGCTTTTTGGCGTAAATTTATTGTTACTTGACAAGCCTGAGCCATCCGCCCATTGAGGTTCAGCACTTAGGTCGGACAGGAATTCCTTCTTGGCATGCTTTACGGCTCCTTCAAAGTTCAGCGAATCATATAACACGTCGGACACCAGCAACATAAGCTGCTCAGCTAAAAAATTATCGCTATCTTCCATCATTTGCTTGTAAAGTTTGCCGGTTTCGATTCCTTTAATTTTCAAGGGTCGTTGGCCTGCAACGGTTTTAAAAGGAATCACCTCTATAGATTTCCCAAGAGCCTCTTCCAGTAGGGTTACCGTGAGCCTTGCAGAAGTAAGAAACGGCTTGTCAGTCTGAAATGTATCAGACTGCTTCCAGAAAAAGGGAACCCTGTACAAGTTGCGATTTTGATCCCGAATCGGTTGTCGGCTAACCATCTCCGGTAGCGGAAGGATGTTTTTTCTAAAATAATCCGGATAAATATGGAGTTCACCATCTTCCTCTCCTCGCCCAAACCGGACTACGTTGCCATATATCGGCAGGGCTGAGCGCTCCGCACCAAAATAATAGGTATACCAACTCCAAGACCAACCGGGTCCGTTGGGCGTGACCTGATGGCTGTTGTCAGCAAAAAAGAGCTTCTTATCAGTCGCTCGAAGCACATCCAAAGCGGCCTCCGAGTGAAAGTCAGGATGAAGCAAAGAAGGATCACCGGTACCCCAAAAAATAAGTGAATCCCCTTTTTCGACGACATTAAGTGCATTAACGCTGTCACCAAGGATTTTATAGGCGGTGTAAAATGTAAAAAGCTTGGTGTTGGAAGCAGGCACAAAATAGATATCCTCGTTTACTGCATGCAGCGTTTTGCTTGTAGAGGGATCAAAGAGCATAAAGCCGGTAAACCCTGAACGGTTAAAAACATCCGAACGATCTATGGCCTGTTGTATGCGTTGTACCGTACAGGAAGAAAAAAGCAATAGCAAATAGAATAGACGTGTTTTCATGTTGCGTTGAAAGTGGTTGGGGAAAATTAAGATGCCTGAATTTCAGAGACAAAGTCATAAATCATTTTGCTGATTTGGGCGATCGCTTCCTTACCTGCGGCAACATCCGTTAAATTTTTGGATAGGATCACTAAAACATACCGCTTACCGTCGGGCAGGACAACAATGGCCGAATCGTGCTGCACGCCTGTAATGGAACCTGTTTTATGCGCGATAAGGGTATCTTCCGGGAGGTATTTGGGTATAAGGTCCTTAAAATACTGGTCCAGCAGCACCTTGAGCATCTCGGAGGAAGCTTCAGGGTTTACCGCCCTTCCTTCCGCAATTGATTCCATGATAACCATCAAATCAAAAGCCGTAGTGGTGTTGCTCATGCCGGCGTCGTAAGCCTTTTGATCTTCAACCCCCCGAAGTACTTCAATATCGGTAGCACCCAAATCCCGCATGCTTTTCGTCACGTTTGGCGCACCAACTTCCTTAATAAGGATGTTGGTGGCCAAGTTGCTACTTTTAATGATCATTTGGTACATCAAGTCATAGATCGTAGCCCGCTTTCCAATCTGATCATAAAGCTCTTCCTGCGAGTCCACGCCCAGGTCCATAGCGTACAGGCTGCCGTCTACAATGCTCTTGAATTCATTAATGATCGGTATAGAATCACTTAGTTTGAATTTACCTTCAGCCGCTTGCTTGTAAAGCTCAATCATTACCGGGGTCTTCATGGTGCTAGCCGCATGAAAAACCTCCCTTTCGTTGATTAATAATTGCGTGCTATCGGCCGACAAACTCCGGAAAGCTATGGCGAAATCTCCCTCAACTTCTGAAATTTTCCCCAAAATGGCACTTTGAAGTGCTAAGATATCGGAATTAACTGCCGGATCTGTTTTACATCCGTTCAGAACAATGACGGCGGCGATGATAAGTGCTTGAAATTTCATAATGTTAGTGGATTTTATGTGTGCTAGATCTCGAAAGTATCCTGTTTGCAGTAAAGTTGGTTTCTTTGGCAAGTTAATTGATGAATCCGAGATACCCAGTGGTGCCGAACGAAAAATTAGATGCTGCTGTGCAGTAATGTGTACTATTCGCTTGAAATTAATGGCGAATTTTGCAAAATCAGATAAAAAAATTGAATCTTTGTATCCATGAATGGAACCTCTTCAACATTAAAAATCTCCCTGTGGGCAAAAGCGCAGGAAACACTTGTAGCGCAAATAAAAGAGGTGCAATATCAATTGCTAGAGTTACAGGAAGCCTCTGATGGCGAAGACAAAAATTCCGCGGGCGACAAATACGAGGTTGGACGGGAGATTATCAACCAAAGTAGGGAGCTCCTCGACAAACAACTGGAGTCCTACCGGCGCATGCAAAACCTACTCAAGGCAGTGTCCATGGGAGATGCCGACAAAGTACAGGAGGGATCTCTCGTCAAGCTTCCTTTAGGATTTATATGGGTCTCTGTACCACTTGGCAAAGTGGAGATGGATGGCGTCAGCTATCAGCTTGTCTCTAAGGACTCTCCGCTCATTCAAGCATTATGGGATCTGAAAGTCGGCGAATACGGCACTTTTCGTGACAAAAAGATAAAAATTGAAGCTATTTATTGAGTTTTAGTTGTATTTGTTTTAAGAGATCAGCCTTTTTGTTTTTCTTCGCCTTTTTGCCTGTTTTTCACATAATGCCTACTTGTTCCGCCATCACGTTGCCAATAACGATCTACCAAAAACGCTGCGGAAAAACATCAATGCAATTGTCTCGCAGCCAGGATGGTTTTTAGCGTGTAGGTACAGACATTAATTTTAGAGAAACGGAAATTTATTTTGACCTTTCGAAAGTCTATATATACAACAACCCGCAAAAAAAGAAAAATAAGCTACTACGAAAAAAAGCAGACGTTGACGTCTGCTTTTTGTGGAGGATAACGGATTCGAACCGATGACCTCTACACTGCCAGTGTAGCGCTCTAGCCAACTGAGCTAATCCCCCATTTTTATAGTCCAAAAGTATTTCACAATTAAACACTCTTTTAGGATTCCAAAAGATCAAATAGCAAATAGAACTACAGACCGAAAACCCTTATTTGAGCCTGCAAATATACGTTCGTATTCGACTCCAACAAACTATTGCATGGAATAATTTGTACGGGAAATAATGCTTCGTCCCAGCGTAACTTCATCTGTGAACTCCAACTCCCCTCCTACAGGAATTCCCCTTGCTATGGTGGTGACTTTTATTCCCTTGGCTTCCAGTTTTCTGCCAATATAGAACGATGTCGTATCTCCCTCCATAGTAGCCGGCAGAGCGAGAATAATTTCTTTTACAAGATCTTGGTCCAACGGGTGGTCTACCCGTTCCATCAGTGAGGATATCTTAATATCTTCCGGGCCACGGCCTTGCATGGGCGAAATGACCCCACCTAAAATATGGTATAAGCCGTTGTATTGGGAGGTGTTCTCGATGGCCAATACATCCGGAATATCCTCTACGACGCAAATAATAGACCGATCTCTTTTTGGATTGGAACAAGTAGCGCACACTTCCGAGTCGGAGATGTTATGACACACCCGACAATAGGACGTTTTCAACCGTAAATCTAGGATGGCTTGAGACAGTGACGTAGCAACGGATTCGTGCTGCTTGAGCAGGTGCAGCGTTAACCTTAAGGCTGTTTTCTTACCAATACCCGGTAATCGGCTGATTTCAGTAACCGCTTCTTCTATAAGCCTGGAAGGAAAATTCACAGCGCCCTGATTAAACTATAGCTGCTTGTATCCCCGCATCCAAAATCGACTGGCATAGGGGCTTAAGCTTGGATACACTTCCCTTCTTTACCGAACACTTCCCTTTAAAATGGATAATAAGGGTACATTGTTCTGCCTGTTCGCTTGTGTGTTTACACACTTTAATCAAAATTTTAGTAACGTGCTCGAAGGTATTAAAATCATCGTTAAAGACCATTAAGTCGTATTCTTCCTGATCGACCAAGTCTTCCAGTAACACCTCTACCTCGTTCTCTATCAATTGTTCTAATGGTTTCATCTTGCAAAGTTAATAATAAATTACAACTTTAGCGCTTTCAATCGCCGCCGTATATGAATTCAAGTTTGATTCTATCAGTCATAACAATCTATTTTTTAATGTTGTTCACAATATCCTGGCTCACAACCCGTAAACTTTCGTCTGATACCTTTTTTACTGGAGACCGGCAGTCACCTTGGTTTCTGGTTGCCTTTGGCATGATTGGCGCATCGCTATCAGGAGTGACGTTCATCTCGGTACCTGGAGAGGTAGGAAACACTAGTTTTTACTATTTCCAGTTGGTACTTGGATATACCCTTGGCTATGCGGTGATCGCCAAAGTTCTGCTGCCTCTCTACTACCGGTTGAATTTGATTTCAATTTATAGCTATTTAGAGGAGCGGTTCGGTTTCTGGTCCTACAAAACCGGAGCATTTTTTTTCATCTTATCCAGAACGCTCGGTTCGTCTATACGTGTGTTTTTGGTTGCCAGCGTGCTGCAATTAATTCTCTTTGACCAATGGGGAATCCCCTTCTGGGTGTCTGTTGCCATTACCGTCTTGCTTATATGGCTGTATACGTTTAGAGGCGGTATCAAGACGGTGGTGTGGACGGATACCCTACAGACGTTTTTTATGCTCAGCGCAGTCGGAGTGAGTATTTATCTGGTCATGGCCGAGCTGAAAATCGGTGGGATCGGCGATCTCATCACCGTGGTATCTGCGCATCCCAACTCGAAAATTTTCAACTGGGACTGGCAACAGGGGACAAATTTCTTCAAGCAGTTTTTCTCAGGTGCCTTTATAGTAATCGTGATGACCGGCTTGGACCAAGATATGATGCAGAAGAACCTTACCTGCCGAAACCTGAAAGATGCCCAAAAGAATATGTTCTGGTTTACAAACATTCTAGTTGCCGTAAATCTGATCTTCTTGGTTTTTGGAGTGTTACTTTACATCTACGCCGAAGCGAAGGGGATTTCCATTCCTTCCAAGACTGATGAATTATATCCGCTGCTTGCCACCAATTACTTCTCCCCGTTTGCGGGGATTGTTTTCGTACTTGGAATTACCGCAGCAGCTTACTCCAGCGCTGATTCTACGCTGACGGCTTTGACTACTTCTTTTTGTTTTGATTTTCTGGAAATCCAAAAAAAATACGCACCAAAGAAACAAATCTCGGTGCGTCAAGGTGTTCATTTTGGATTTTGCGTGGTAATGTTTTTGGTAATTCTTCTAATCGCCTGGATAAATGACCAAAGTGTCATAAACGCGGTATTTACGATCGCTGCTTATACCTATGGGCCTTTGTTGGGACTTTATGGCTTTGGTCTCTTTTCCCGCCGGCAGGTAAAGGATAAGTGGGTTCCAGTACCTGCAATTTTGGCTCCTTGCCTTGCGTTTTTCATCTCCCAAAACTCGGAAACTTGGTTTTGGGGCTATTCTTTTGGATTCGAAATCCTAATCCTAAACGGTTTGCTGATGTTTATTGGCTTGGGGATATTGTCGATAGGCCCCGAAAAAAACTAGTAAACGTCGGTCTTTTTTAAGACAAGGGAAATGAACGTCCAAATCATAATCTTGATGTCAAGTATCGGCGACCAATTATCGACATAAAAGATGTCTAATTTGCATCTTGAGTTGATATCGTAAAAATCCTTGGTTTCTCCTCTAAAACCTTTCGCCTGAGCTAATCCAGTAATACCGGGTTTTACCGTATGTCGATACATGAAATTGTCGATTTCTTCCGAAAACCTAACATTCATAGGAATGGCATGTGGTCGAGGGCCCACGATAGACATTTCACCGATCAAAACGTTGATAAATTGGGGCAATTCATCTATACTACTCCTTCTTAGAAATTTCCCAACTCTAGTGACTCTTGCATCATCTTTCGTCGCTTGTTTGGTATCTGCTTCCCCATTTACATGCATTGACCTGAACTTGTAGCAGTAAAATGGGACATTGTCTTTGCCATGACGAAGTTGTCTAAAGAAAACAGGACCTTTGGAATCCAGTTTTATGATGATTCCGATTATAGGGAACAACCAAGAAAAAACGGTAATGAACAAAAAAACGCTAGTGATGAAATCAACCCCCCGTTTTATTTTCTCTTGGGATCCATTTAAAAACTTTGCTGGTATAATTTTTCCCGAAGAAGCTTTCTTCTTTCTTCTCAGCCTTGCAGGCTGCTTTTCCTGAATTAGAACTCCTGCCATAAAATTCTCCATTGACGTAATTATTATACTCAAATTAGTTTCGATTTGTAAACTTAAGTCGCGGGAATATTGTTTTTGAAACTTTAAAAATGCATTTCAAAGCTAAATATTAGTTTTATAAAAAACAATAAATCCCTAGTTTTAATTCAGCTATCCAAAAGTCATGCCTAAAATTGTTGCATTTTTTTAAGCTAGCGGCATTGTCGTTAACAAATAGGAAACACAACGGAGATATTGGATTAAAAGTCTAGGTGTAGAGCCGGGTCCCAAAAAAACGTCGCGAAATCCTGTACACAATCCTCTTTTACCGTGATCCCTTCTTCTTTCAAACGATCGGCCATTTCATTGGAGGTCCTAAAATGATGCTTGCCTGTAAGTAGACCTTGCCGATTAACAACCCTGTGCGCCGGAACATCCGGAAGTATATGTGCCGCGTTCATAGCATAGCCAACAACTCTTGCGCTACCTTTTGCACCTAGGTAGTTTGCAATTGCCCCATAAGTCGTCACTCTTCCCCTCGGAACAAGTCGTACAACTTGGTACACCAGATCAAAAAAGTTATCTCGGTCAGTCTTCAACGGTCATCGATATTATTTTTTGGTTAAGCTTGCGCTTTATTTCCTTTTCCAGCGACCTTTCGATGCTGTTTAACTGTACCTGCAACTTAATCCGAACCGAATCTTTTTGGATGGCCATCGTTTTTAAAATAAATGTCTCTATATCGATGGCATGTTGATACCCCGAAAGAGCCAGCTTTAGATCTTCTTCCATTTGATCCAAATCCAGGTTTGCAGTTAATTTCCAATCAAACTCAAGATTAATCTTTCGCACATTTTGCCTTGAATGGTTAATCACCTGAGCGGAGAGAATAAGACTGTTTGGGATCATAACCAAATCCTCATCTTCATTCACAATAACGACATTTAGCAGCGTAATATCCTGAATCTTTCCTTTTACATCACCAAACTTGATGTAATCTCCCACAGTGAGTTGATCGGAAAACATCAGGATTAGACCGTTAATCATATTGGTGATATAATCTTTGGACAAAAGCGCGATGGCTGCCGCCACTATTGTAATGCTACTCAAAAATTCTAATGGTTGGATATCAAAAAGAATCATGAGGCTCAGCAAAAAAATGAGCACGTTCAAAATTCCCACAATATGATTGATCCCCAACACGAAATTGGCGTGCAGCCCTGCCCGACGTTTTTTCCTAACGTAGAAACGAACTACAATTATTCTTCCTAGAGATACTATCAGATTACCGGCTACTATGATTTCAATGGCGTTTAAAACCCGCTGAATTTTAGGGAAATAAGGAGCTGCCCACTCTCCCAACAATCCGGAAAAAAGCAGGAAGGCAACGTACACGAAAATTTTCACAAAAAAGATCGCTCTATTTTTTCTTTCCTTAACCTCAATCTGGTCTTTTTTGGAATTCATGGGGTAATTCAAAAATTAGTCTTAAATTTATCAAATTCGATAATACGGACGCAAAATTACCAGATTGGATAAGAAATAAAGCTAAAATGAATAGAAATATCATAGTCACTGGAAGTACGGGGAATTTAGGTAGAAAAGTAGTCAGTAAATTTAAACGGGAAGGATACAAAGTCATCGCTATAATAGAACCGGGCAGTGGTGACGAGTTGGAGGATGCGGATGACATCTATGAGGTTAATGTGACTGATGAGGCCGCTGCAAAAGATTTCGCCAAAGAGTATGCCTTGCAGTACGGTGAGGTAGAGTGCATCGCGTTATTGGTCGGCGGGTATGCTGGGGGTTCTATTGAGAAAACCACTACCGACGATTTAAACAAAATGATAACCCTAAATTTTTTTAGCGCGTTTAATATGGTCAAGTATTTTCTGCCTGTCATGAAGAGGGCTAACCACGGGAGCTTCCTTTTTGTCGGAGCTAGACCCGCCTTGGAGAAAAGCACAGGAACCGGCGCGCTTGCATATGCATTGAGTAAGGGGCTTGTGATGGATTTGGCAGAATACACCGCAAAAGAAGTAATAGACACTCCCATAAGATCACATATATTTGTACCTAGCATCATCGATACCCCTCAGAACAGAGCAAATATGCCCGAAAGTGACTTTACAAAATGGGTAAACCCAGCGGACATCGCAGAAGCCATGCACTACGCCGCGAACAGCGGGGCACTTGGAAACATGACTTTCAAACTCTACGGGGGGGTATAAGCTTATACTAACTGCTGATAAATATCATTACTTAACATATAAACTAACAGTATGAATGCTATTATGAAATCCTTTTCTATAAGCCTCCTGCTTTTTCTGGTTTCGTCTTTCTATTCTCTCTCCCAAACAACGGAGGAGACACGTAACTTGGCTGCTTTCAACAGTGTACACGTATCAAGCGGCATAGAGGTCACTTTGGTAAAAGGTGAAACCCATCAAATCGAGATTACTGCATCCGGCGTAGAAGTATCGAAAGTGGAATCTACTGTAACAAATCGCGTTCTTGAACTGAAAGTCTCATCGTTAAACCCAAAATCAACAACAGTAAAAGCAATCGTTACCTATATTAGCTTGGAAGAAGTAAGTGCTTCGTCGAATGCGAAGGTATTTGTCAAAGATCCAATACAAGAAAAGGCGGTAAGGCTGTTCGCGGCTACTTCCAGCTATGTAGAAGCCGAGGTTGATGCCAAGGAACTCGTTTTGGATGCGCAGACAAACGCAAAAATATTCGTGTCTGGAAAGGCAACCAATTTGGATTTTTCGGCTTACACCAACGCGGAAATAGCAGGTGAAAAACTGGAAACTGACACAGCCACTGTTAAAATAAACACTAATGCCAAAGGTAGGTTTCACGTAAACCAGTCCATCACTGGGTCTGCGGCTACAAGAGGTAGAGTTACTTATTCTGGAAATCCAAATATAGTAGATATTAAAACAAACACAGGAGGATCAATCAATGAACAGTAAGCGCCTATTTACCAAAGGGATACTTGTAATTTGGCTTTATATAATGGGTGCAACCCAGTCTATATCGCAAGAAGTACCAGATGAGGCTGCGGTAAAGTCTCTTTTAGCTTCGTTTTTTTCCGCCATGAAAAGCAAAGATGTTGACGTACTTAAAAGGTCCTTTCACGGCGATGCCGTGATGCATACGACACTCGCCGATGGTGGTGTGGGAAAACTTGGGAATACGGCCGTGGCAGATTTCCTTACACGCGTTAGCAGCAGTCCTGCCGTATTGGATGAACAACTACTAGGTATAGACGTTCAAGTGGACGGGAACATGGCCCATGCATGGACCCCCTATCGGTTTTATGTTGATGGTACCTTTAGCCATTGCGGCACGAACTCCTTCCAATTGATCAAGACGGGAGAGGGATGGCAAATCGTACACATTATCGATACCCGACGCAAAGAAGGCTGCGACTAGCGTCCTCTAGATTGTTTTCGGTATGCCTTGATGATTGAATAGAGTACGAAGCCTTCTAGTAGCATAAATGCGGTCACGAACACAAGTTGTCCTACGTCATCCTTTATGCTGTTTCTAAAAAGGATAAACAGGAGGAAGATTGTGATTCCGAAAATGAATGCGGACTTAATTTTCATGGCATTGATTTGCTAAAATCCATAAGACAAGGAATACAGGAGCAGTGGTAGGTACTGCCGTTCAAGTGCGCAAACTACTTCAATAAATGGTTCTTTTGCCAATTCTACGGCAAAAAACTTGTGATATATAAATTTTGTCCTTAGAATTGTGCGTCAAATAAGCAAGCATGGATTTCGCAGTAAATACTTCTTTGAAATTATCCGGCGCAGAAGCGCTCAAGTGGTTTACCTGCGATGACTTTTCTACCGGTACTACACCCACCTATACCACCATTACGGGGTAATCCCGTCCTGTTTTGCCATATTGCCCCCTTTCCAGAGGTCTGCTGAAGACCATTCATCTACCTTTTAATCCCATACAACGCAATGAAAATTATCAAATTCGGAGGATCATCCATAGGCGATATCGATAGGATAAAGAATGTGCTGCAAATTGTTCGTAATGGAAACGACAAGGAGAAAATAGCCGTAGTCTTTTCTGCCTTTGGAGGAGTGACGGAAGACCTCCTGAAATGTGCGGAGCTGGCGAAAAAGAATGACCCGGAGTACCAGTCTTTTCTCTTGGCGATGGAAAAACGCCACATGCAGCTGGTAAAGCAGTTAATCCCCGTGCAAAAACAGTCTTCTGTCCTTACCTATGTCAAGGTACGTTTTAACGAGCTTGAGGATCTTTTTCACGGAATTTTCTTAATCAAAGAATTTTCCGACCGAACTTCGGATTATGTGGTAAGTTTTGGTGAGCGAATATCAGCATACATCCTTACAGAGGCCTTACGAGAAAAAGGTATGGATACGCTCTATGTCGACGCCCGGGATGTAATTCGAACCAATGACAACTTTGGCAACGCGAAGGTTAATTTTCCTACAACCAACCAACTCATTTGGGATTTATACAATAAATCGAAGGAGCAGTTACTCGTGGTAACTGGATTTGTATCCTCCACCGACAAAGGTGAGACTACCACGCTTGGTAGAAGCGGTTCAGATTACACGGCAGCTATTTTCGCAGCAGCCCTCAAAGCCAAATCTTTGGAAATCTGGACGGATGTATCTGGGGTGATGACAGCTGATCCCAAATTGGTATATTCGGCTATCACCATCCCGCAGCTGAGCTACAATGAGGCGATGGAGCTATCCCATTTTGGGGCCAAAGTGGTTTTCCCTGCTACAATGCAACCCGCAATGCGGCGCAAAATCCCCATCTATATCAAAAATACCTTCGCCCCTGAAAATCCCGGGACATTGATCTGCGAGCAGACAGAAAACACGAAACTCATAAAAGGTATATCGTCTTTAAGTCAAATCTCATTGCTAAACATACAAGGATCGGGTTTGGTAGAAGTCGTTGGGGTCAGCAGCAGGGTTTTTGGATCTTTGGCCCGCGCACAGGTAAACATAATTCTAATCAGTCAGGCATCATCCGAACATAGTATCTGTGTGGCCATCAAGTCTTCTGACGCCGAAAAGGCATGCGCCGTAATCGAACAGGAGTTCCATTATGAGATCATCGCAGGCGAAATGGATAAGGTGGCAATCATGCCGAACATGGCTGTTATAGCGGTCGTAGGGGAAAACATGAAACACCACCCTGGAGCTAGTGGTCGGCTTTTTCAGGCCTTGGGCAGAAACAATATCAATGTATCCGCCATAGCCCAAGGTAGTTCGGAACTGAACATATCCGCTGTAATCAAGCAAACCGACCTACAAAAAGGGCTGAACGCGCTGCATGAGGCTTTTTTCTTGGCAGACAATAAAGTACTCCACATCTTTTTGATCGGTGTGGGGCTGATTGGTAAGGCGTTGACAAAAATGATCAACTCACAGCTTTCCAAGTTACAGACCAACTACATGTTGGACATAAAAGTACACGGGCTTGCAAATTCCCGATATATGGCTTTTGATGAGGATGGCTTCGACTTATCTAAAGAACCAGTACCATCTGAAAAAGACCTACCGATGGATTTGAATGTGTTTTTAAATACCATGAACAGCATGAATTTTTCTAACTCGGTATTGGTAGATTGTACGGCAAGTCAAGAGGTGGGTGACTGCTATCAGAGGGTACTTGAATCGAAAGTGGCAATCGTTACGCCGAATAAAAAAGCGAATTCCGGTCCATTGGAAAAATACAAAGAACTCAAAAAACTGTCAGGGCAACGCAACATCAAGTTCTTATATGAAACAAATGTAGCCGCCGGCCTTCCGGTTATCAATACCCTCCAGGATCTTATCCTAAGTGGAGACTCCGTAATCCGTATTGAAGGGGTTCTTAGCGGCTCAATGAATTTTATCTTCAGCGAACTTGGGAAAGGGATTCCATTCAGTGAGGTAGTAGCAAACGCAAAAATCAAAGGGTACACGGAACCTGACCCAAGAGACGATCTCAGTGGCATGGATGTGGCGCGAAAAATCCTGATTTTGGGAAGAGAAGCTGAACAGGATTTGCATTTCGAAGACATCTCTATACAAAGTATGGTACCTGACGACTGCGTCCATACCAAGTCAATTCCGGAGTTTATGGAAAAGCTGAAAGGCCATGATGATCATTTCAGAAAGTTGCTGGAAGAAGCGGATAGCAAAGGAGAAAAGCTCCGGTTTATGGCAGTGCTGGAAAATGGTAAGGCGTCGGTTGGATTGAAATCGGTCAATAGCAAGCATCCCTTCTACGCCTTGGAAGGAAGTGACAACATGATTCTTTTTACCACCGAACGCTACCATGAATTTCCCATGATAATCAGGGGACCTGGTGCCGGTGCCGACGTTACCGCTGCAGGTGTATTTGCAGATATTATCCGACTAGGAAATTACTCCCGCTAACCATGGAAATGAAAAAAGTAACCGCTTTTGCACCCGCCACCGTTGCGAACGTATCCTGCGGATTTGATATTCTCGGCTTTGCAGTTGATGGCTTGGGAGATAAGGTTTCCGTGAGCCTCAATGATTCCAATGAAGTCAAAGTTACCTTAATAGAAGGAGATCACGGGAAGCTTCCTTATGCGGTGGATAAAAACACCTGCGGGGTAGCCGTACAAGCCATGTTACATGCCTTACAGTACAAAGGAGGCGTAGACATAGAGCTGTATAAGGGACTTCCGTTGGGAAGTGGCATGGGATCGAGCGCGGCAAGTGCCGTCGCAGCTTTGGTTGCTACCAATCGCCTGCTGGGAAATCCATTTGAAAAGGCGGCGCTCTTACCTTTTGCCATAGAATCCGAACGGGTAGCCTGCGGCGCCGGACATGCGGATAACGTCTCTCCTGCTCTCTTGGGAGGATTTGTATTGATACGGGAATACCATCCGCTCGATGTAATACCGCTGAATGTTCCCCGAGGACTATATTGCACACTGGTGCATCCTCACTTGGTATTAAACACCGCCGATTCCAGAAGCGTGCTAAAACAACATGTATCATTGAAAGATGCGACAACCCAGTCCGGTAACATTGCCGGACTAGTCGCTGGTCTCTATCAGGAAAACATGTCGCTCATTAGCCGGTCACTGAACGATGTAATTGCTGAACCGTCCCGATCAATCCTCATCCCAGGTTATGACGAAGTAAAAGAGGCAATTAAGATGGCTGGGGCATTGGGATGCGGTATTTCCGGATCCGGACCTACCATCTTTATCCTTTCTCCATCAGAAGAAATTGCCTGGGAAGTAAGCCGCATCAGTCAAGCTGTCTTTGAAAAGATTGGCCTGGATATCGACCTCTACGTGTCTGCCATAACCACCCGTGGAGCGTACGTCGTCGAAGAGAAAAAATAAGATTTGTTACCATAAATTTGTCCGGTAAAGAAATGCTACTTCTTGGGTCTCATTAGGAAACAGAGTAGGACGTACGATGGGCGATTACAGGAGCAAGATCGTTAGATTCTGATCGGTACAAGCTACCCCGATACATCGAGACAAGTTGTGGCCGCTAAAAACAGCTGTTAAACATGAAATTTTATAGTACCAATAACCAATCTCACAGCGTGTCACTCCGGGACGCGGTTGTCAAAGGCCTTGCCCCGGATCAGGGATTATATATGCCTGAACGCATCCCCCGACTTCCAGACACGTTCTTTGAGCATTTTTCCGAAATGTCTTTCCAAGAAATTGGAATTGAAGTGATTGGGGCAATCTTCTCTGATGACCTATCAACAGATCAGATCCGGGATCTGGTCGCACATACACTTCAATTTGATGCTCCATTGGTGGAGGTAGAAGACGACCTGTTTAGTTTGGAACTGTTTCATGGCCCTACCCTGGCATTTAAGGATTTTGGAGCACGTTTCTGCTCAAAACTAATGAGCCTTTTGTTGGATGGACAAGAGGTAAAGGTTCTTGTGGCCACTTCTGGAGACACCGGCAGTGCCGTAGCAAATGGTTTTTTTGGCGTAGAAGGTGTCGAAGTAGTGATTCTTTATCCCTCAGGAAAGGTAAGCGAACTTCAGGAAAAACAATTTACAACCTTGGGTGGCAACATCACCGCTTTAGAAGTGGACGGTGTGTTTGATGACTGCCAGCGTATGGTCAAGGAGGCCTTTCTGGATAAGGAGCTTCAGCAACAAATGGTGTTAACTTCGGCGAATTCCATTAACATTGCTCGCTGGATCCCGCAGTGCCTCTATTATTTTTACGCCGTATCCAGACTACCGAAGAACGGTAAAAAAACGGTGTTTTCTGTTCCGAGTGGAAATTTCGGAAATCTGGCCGCTGGCATTCTTGCCCAACGCATGGGGCTTCCAATAGATCGGTTCGTTGCAGCAACAAACAGTAATAACGTTGTTCCAGATTACTTAGAGGGAACGCCTTTCTCTGCACGTCCTTCCATCCAAACCATCAGTAACAGTATGGATGTTGGTAATCCGAGTAATTTCTACCGGCTACTTGCGCTGTATGACGGGGACGAAGCTTTACTGAAAGCGAATGTGAAGGGATTCTATTGCTCCGATAAAGCTACCCAAGCAGCTATGATTGCCGTTAAAGCAGCGAATGGATACATCATGGATCCCCATGGTGCAGTCGCTTTTCTCGGGTTAAAAGACTTTATGGCCGCCTATCCTGAGGAGTATACCGGGGTCTTTCTGGAAACTGCCCACCCCGGAAAGTTTAGAAAGGTAGTTGAAGAAACCTTTGGTGAACCGTTTGAACTACCAGCCCGACTTGAAGCCTTTCTGAAGGGGGAAAAAAAGGCTTCTGCTTTACCAAACGACTACGCTGCTTTCAAAACCTTCCTTGTTTCTAAAACCTGATGTCCAAACTGTGTGCAAAAGGTAAACCGGCTTCAGGAATGGCCTACCAACATCAGCGGAGGTATTTTTCATACACCTCATCAAACAAAGCCTCTTCTCAGGCGTGACCGTTACGAGTCAATCGCCACGTAATAGCTGTAATTTATCGAAAGAAACTAAAAATAGGTAAGATAAGAAATTAAAAATCTCAGCTTTTCATCCGAATGATTTCGGTAAGAACAGATTTAACGTGGAAAAGATCTTCCAAGGAAATATTTTCAGTTTTGATGGATTCGAAAACCTTGGAGGGAATAGGCGCAGCAGCCTCCTTAGTCTGTATGCCTTTTTCAGTAAGTTCCACTATCACACTGCGTTCGTCAGAAGAAGAACGTGCTCTTCGTATAAACCCTTTACCTTCCAAACGTTTTAGGAGCGGAGTCAGCGTGTTCGTCTCTAAAAGTAGCAAAGAACAGATATCCGACACGCTTTGGCTATTTTTTTCCCAAAGAACCATCAGAACCAGATATTGCGGATAAGTGAGATCAATTTTTATTAAATGGGGCTGGTATAGTTTGGTGATGATTCTGGAGGTCGCATATATTGGAAAACAAAGTTGATATTCTAATTTTAATCGGCCGGTGTGCATGGGTTATCATTTAGCTTTCAAAGGTCAACTAGTCTTTTGACATCGTTCCCTATCTGTTATAATGTTGTTGGAAAGGCGCCTTCTGGATTTCCATCCTCATCTACCAAACTTTCCTAGCATTTTATGTTATGTCTGAACGCATCGCCTTTAATGCCCCTGTAGACCATAGTGCCCAAATGATCAATACTGGCTGGAAAAAAAGGCGAATAAACCTCGCGCGGTCGGTATCCAGACCAAATGCGTCCGTCCCGTTCATATATTGCGCAATGTTGCCGGGAAACACGAGCACAAAAAAAGCAGCCAGTGAAAGGCCAACCAATACCCGCTGGCTCTTCCAAAACAACATGGCCAAGCCTAACGCAAGCTCCACCACTCCAGAGAGAATTACGACTAGGTCTTTGCTCATCGGTATCCAGCTAGGAACCTGTGCCTGAAACTCCTCCCGCTGAAAGGAGAGGTGCCCTACCGCTGCCAATATCATAAATGCACCCAACAGGATGCGCAAGGCCTTTTGAAAAAAAGATGTCTTTAAGTAATGTCTTATCTGGTTATAAATGTTCTTTCATTGGCCCGAACTTACTCTGATTAGATCCGGGTAGCTTGTTAAATAATTATCTCCGTGTGAGTTTTTCCTCATGCCTGCCTGTCCGATAGGCTGGCTCGATTTCATGTATTCAAAAGCAATACAGGGGCGTCAAGTTACACTATTTCTTTTCACACCATACTCGCTTCAGCTATAGATATACCATTTTTTACACAAACGGTGTATTGGTTTGGATTACCACTGACTTTCCTAAGCCCAATTTCCATCATTTCAATAGTCATTCAAAAAGCCAGCTGTAGGCACCTCCTTTTCTTCTATAGGCGTTCAAAAGCGAGGGGATGTGGTCACTACGTGGAGATCTGCCAGGGACCGTTCGATCTTGACGTAGCCGTTTGATTATGCCAATTATCCCTAAAGAAGGATTGCTGGAAAGCAACGTTACATTTCCAGGGGTGTTCATTTTCCCGATTAGCATATTATAACTAGTCATGTCGTGGAAATAAGCCAAATGGCGAATACGTTGCATGTAAGCAATATTCGATTCCATATTCACCTCCTCCCGGCTAAGCGGGACGTTCGTCTCTAGCATCAGCTGCTTAAATGCAACTTCCGATGGCAATGGGGTTACTGTCACCTCGTCTAAATATACCATAACTGGAATGAGTGCGATGGTTTGCAGGTCTGCGGCTTCTGTAACTGAATCAAGTACAACAGCTTCATAGCCTACATGGCTTATCCGAAGTGGTGTTCCTGGAGGGAAGGTAATTTCAAAAAAGCCATCGCCATTGCTTATGGCCTGCTGCTTTCTACTACGTATGTGTGCCCCAGTAACTGGTTGTTGGGTGGTATTATCAACCAATTTGGCACGAAAGGTGACTGTATTTTCTTGCGCCCGAGAAGGCTGGGCGAGAAAAAATAAAAGCAATATCGATTGCCAAATCAAACAGAAATTGACCGTCATACCCAAACGAATTTACGTGAAATCATAAATCAATGTACCTACTTAAAAATGGAATAAAAAAAATTAACGATCGTTAACTCCCATTTTAACAAATAATAAATTGCTTAGGTTAGTTTTAACACTATTTTAGATTATGACTAGCAAGTACATTTACCCTATTTCCCGCACGGGGAGTTTCCTATAGTGATGCCTTACTAGGGGAGAAATATAGCTGCCTTACCGTTTTACGCATCAAAATTCCTACCTTGTCTTTCAATTTACCTAATCCTTTTGCTCATGAAAATGCTATTAATTTTTATTTCAGCCCTATTATTCCAAAGCACTGTACTTGCACAGGGCTGGTCCATGTTGCACCCTACGGTTGAATGTACCGCACGGCATGAATGCGCTGCAGCGGCCATAGGTGACAAACTATATCTTATGGGAGGGCGCGGCATGAAGCCGGTAGAAGCCTATGACCCCACTACCAATTCATGGGAAATGAAAGCGATGGCCCCCTTGGAAATGCATCATTACCAGGCAGTCCCCTATAAGGATAAAATATATGTCATCGGAGCCTTTACCGGGGGATATCCACATGAAACACCTGTACCCTACGTGTATACCTACGATCCGGCGTCAGATAGCTGGATGCGTGGTGATGAGATTCCTGCCGAAAGAAGACGAGGCGCTGCTGGCGTCGTTGTGTATCAAGACAAGTTTTACATCGTAGGCGGCATAGCAGATGGGCACTGGGCGGATAACAGGGACTACTTGGATGAGTATGATCCAAAGACTGGGGAATGGCGTACCTTGCCCGACCTACCTCGGGTACGGGACCACTTTCAGGCAGTGGTAGTAGATGATAAACTTTACGCTGTAGGTGGGCGAAAGTCATTTGCCAAGGAAGGCCATACGTTCGAGCTCACCTACGGAGAGGTAGATGTGTACGACTTTAAAACACAGCAATGGAATACGCTTGACAGCCGGGATGATTTGCCAACACAGCGTGCCGGAAGCTCCACCGTGCCTTATAAAAGTGGATTTATCGTGGTCGGAGGAGAAAGCATCAATCAAGTGGAAGCGCATGCCGAAGTGGAATACTTTGAGCCTGGCAAATCATGGAAGCATATGCCTTCCTTAGTCCGTGGACGCCATGGGATGCAGGTAGTACCACTTTTAGGGAAATATTTTGTTGCGGCAGGTTGTGGAAATCGCGGCGGAAATCCCGAACTTACAAGCCTCGAAGTAATGGAGTAAAGTCACCTCAAATCTTCATCCCGAGCTATACAAGAACGTAGAATATGGTAAAAGGAACGCACAACGCACTGGAAGATCCTAGAAACAAGGATATAAAAATATGGATTAACGGGGAGTTGCTTCCCAGGGAAGATGCAAAGATTTCCGTGTTTGACAGCGGTTATCTGGTTGGCGATGGCGTCTGGGAAGCGTTTCGATATCATGCGGGAAAAATGCTTTTTTTGGATAAACACCTGGATCGCCTTTGGCAATCTGCCAAGGTAATCGGCATGGCGCTCCCTTTCGCAAGAGAAGCGCTCAAAGCCAATATCATGCAGACCCTTGATGCAAACCGGATGAAAGACCATGTGCATGTAAGGGTGATGGTTACGAGGGGAATCAAAAAGACGCCTTCGCAGGATCCTCGTTTTACCATTTCAGGCCCCAATGTGGTCATCGTTGCCGAGCATAAGCAAGCTTCTCAAGAAAACAAAAACCGCGGAATAAGCCTATGGACAAGTACCATCCGAAGGGGTTCCCCAGATTATTTGGACCCAAGACTTAATTGTCACAGCAAACTTCACGAAGTTCAAGCGCTGATTCAGGCAATTGAGGCAGGCGCAGATGAAGCCCTGATGCTCGACGTGAATGGGTTCGTTGCAACTTGCAACTCGACCAATTTCTTTATGGTAAAAGGCAGGGAAGTGTGGACTTCTACCGGGCAGTATTGCATGAACGGCATTACCAGAGGTCATGTTATCGAATTATGTGAACGATATGGCCTGATTTGCAGGCAAAAAGACTTTTCGCTTTTTGATGTCTATGGCGCTGATGAAGCGTTTGTCACCGGTACATTCGGAGGATTGACACCCGTGATAAAAATTGACGGAAAGACCATCGGCGAAGGGATTTTTGGACCCGTAACCCGACAATTGAGTGATTGGTATGATTTGTTAATTCAGGAAGAAATCGAAACAGCGTAGATGAAAGCAAACACCAATACCAAACGGATCTTTTTGTGGTCCGGCCCCAGAAATATATCTACCGCCCTCATGTACAGCTTTGCGCAGAGACAGGATACACAGGTGTATGACGAACCTCTTTACGGCTTCTATCTAAGCCATTCATCCGCGCAGTCCTACCATCCCGGAGCAAAAGAAATACTTGATACCATGACCCATGATGGTGAAGAGGTCATTCAGATGATGCTATCCACCGACGAAAAGCCGGTCCTTTTTTTTAAAAATATGTGCCATCACTTACTGGATTTGGACAGGGATTTCATGGCAGAAGGAGAGAACGTAATTCTTACAAGAGATCCTGAAGAGATGTTGTCCTCCTTCGGCAAAATCATCGAAAACCCCCAGATGGTGGACGTTGGCTACAAAGCCCAAGTGGAACTACTGCATGACCTCGCCGCTAGGGGTATTCCAGTCACCGTAGTGGATTCGAAATCTCTCCTGTTGAACCCTAGGCATCAACTGACAGCACTTTGTGAAAGGCTTTCTATTCCGTTTGATGAAGGAATGCTGCACTGGAAAGCCGGAGCTCGGGAGGAAGACGGGGTTTGGGCACCGTATTGGTATGGAAATGTTCACCAATCTACCGGATTTGCACCGTATGTACCGAAGGATACGCTGCTTCCTGAAAAATTAATTCCCTTGCTTCGCGAATGTCAGCTATATTATGAGGAATTAATGGTTCATAGTCTTTAGAGGTACAGGGTAGTACAAACTGCCTCACTATGGTCACTGCTTCTGCTAAATTTTAGATTGGGATGAATTAGATAATGCCCTGTTATTTGACATGATAAAAATCATCTGGGGATTAATTGGGCTCAACACGATTGGGCTGTTTGTTTTTACTGTTGCGCTCGTTGTGACGAGAGAAGGGAAACCTATTGACCTCCATGAGAAATCGGTGACATTTTTTTTATTAGGAATTGGCCTATTTCTTATACTCATTGCAGCTATTCCTTTGTACTTCAAGCAGTCTACGTTCACGCTGATATTTTCAGGATTTTTTGCGGCCCTTCCAATTGTTATAGCACTTGGAATCTCATTGTCCAACGCGCCAGCGTTTTGGAAAAGCAAGAGTTCCTTTGCAACTACCTATTACACGGATAAAATGCAGCGAAGAATTGCTTCGGCAATTGAACAGGGGGATACGACACTACTGAAAGAAGCCATAATCGGTCAGGATCTTATACTGAAAAGTAATAAAATATGGAATGCAGAAGGTTTAAATTATCTGCAATTTGCTATAAGAATACGATCCAATCCTATAGAATTTCCATTTGATGATGAAAAAAACAAAGCAGTTATAAGATTCCTTATCGATAAAGGACTAGCTACCACGCCCGCCCTGGCAGAAGCAACAAAATATCTTCCCCTAGAAATGATTTCTTTATTGCTGGATGCAGGGGCCGATCCGAATTGCAAAGGTTTTGTTTATCCGAGTCCACTTTTGTTTGAACTAATCGCAAACGATGAAGAGGCGATAGATAAAGCGATTTTACTTTTAGAGAGAGGGGCAAATGTAAATGCGAAGAATGATATAAATCTAACACCTGTTATGTATGCAGCATACAATGCGCGGCATGGGTGGAAACGTACGTGGCGGTTGGTACTTTATATGCTTGAAAAAGCAAATGCTGATTACACCTATACAACTGACGATGGAAACAACCTTGCTACCATCATTATGGAAGCAAGGGCCGAAGCTGAAGCCGGCAATGAAACCATGCCCGAAGAATTCTATCAAGTAGTAGCATGGCTGAAAAAAAACCAAGTTATTACAGAACCTTAGTAGATCAAGACGGGGACTTCTATACCTATATAGAGAGTTGTCCTTGATGACTTTTTACAAATACCGACACCTTAAAATTTCACAAAGCGCTAGCCAATTAACTCTTCATCCTTGGGCTTTTCAACTGCTCAAGATGACGCGTTTCTTTCAAAGTCCCCCCCGTTATACAAATGATTCCATATAAACAGTCCAGAAGAATTTGGAAGATCATTTTTCGAAACTAGAATTCCAGACCTTTTAAGCAACACCATAACACGTACTCGGCCTGTTAAAGCGCTGATTAGCTATCGCTCCAACGACAGATTCCCTACTCATTTCACCTGCTTCCTCCGCTCCATCAGTTCCCTCCACGTCGTCAAGATGACTCCTTCATCTACAAGAAACTGTTGGAATTTGGGGTCCATCATGGCTAGCATATCCCCTTTCCGCAAGGAACCACTTGGTGAAATACGCTCAAAATGCGGTGTAGAATTGGTCGCATGGAGGATAATCTGGGTTACCCCCGGCTCCAACAGTTGGATGGTTTCTATGAATTTTTGGGTCTTAAACGACTGAATTGCAGCATCATTCCCCTCGATTGAGGGGTCGATTTTCCAGCTGTAGCTGTCAGTATGCAGATCGTCCAATACCGGTAATCCGGCATCCCAAAGCATCTTTCCAATCGCCTGCAACTGATCGACATCGAGTGTAGATGCATTGCTTTCCTGCTGAATCCACGTCGCATGCCCGCCCGGAAACATAACTGGAATTTGGTACGCTATTCCTAGCTGTAGGTACTTCTCGAGAAACAGCTCACTGGCAAAAAGGGTACCCATGTGCGAATCAAGATGTGCAGGTTGTACCCCCATTGCAATAAACTTGTCTACCTGTGCCTTGATTTCCAAATAAAGTTCTTCCGAATCACCATGCATGACGACATCACGTACAGCAGGCCAAAAATACCCCCCTGCATCCACCAACGTTGGTGTAACGGTGCGGCCGGAAACCGGTCCCCAACGGTACCCCTTCCACTCGGAGGTAAGCGTCAGGTGAACCCCTGCATCCGTGTCGGGATGGTCCTTGAGATGGGAAAAGTAATCAGGAACCCAAGAACAGGGCATCATGACGGAACATGAATTTGCCGCTCCCTTTTCCATGGAAAGGATTGTTCCTTCATTGGCCTCATAAGACATGCCTGCATCATCTACATGTAAGATAAGGACCTTAGCCCCTGCGGGAAAACCCATTTTTTCCGCATAGGTCTGGGCGTTGCCGGTATAGCTTAGAAAAAAAGACGCTACTATCAAGTTAAGGCAAAGAGTTTGCTTTATCATATCTATAATGGAGTGAATCTAAATATTATCTTATATCTACGTTAAAAAAGACAAACGGACTATTTCCGAAAGTGTTTTTTTTGCGGATAAAATGAGGGGCGCTAAAGAATTTTGCTATTGGATTCTTTGTTGGGAGGCATTTTAAGCGGCTGATAAAATCTTTCATTTGCTTTCTATTGCTTAAGAACATAATTTTAGCAAAAGTTTGTCCTCCTGTATGAGGAAAATGGAATTATCCCCGCCTAATGAGGTTCACTCTAGAAATAATACAAAAACATTCGAATGGAAAATATTGAAGATACTAATGAAGGTAGAAAAATTACGGGAATTTTATATCTCCCCCAACATGCTGATACCCTTGCATTAGATGATCTTGTACAGGACAGTGAAATCAAAATCCGTTATTATGATCCTGGAAAAATCGATGATGAAAACCTGAATTTTAAGTTTTTATTGCCCACAGCGGATGCTGCAAAAGAATCCGGATTGGACTTTGTCCTTGGTTTTGACAGTGCACTAAATCGGATGATCATCGGGTACCTCAATGGAGAGGGGAAATTTTTGGTTCTGAACGCGCATCAACAGGCAGCGTTGTTGGTGGATCACTTCCTCACCGCAAGTAGTTCAGATGAAGCCAAAAATAAGACCGTGGTTAAGGGAAACATCTTATCCCAACAAATAGACAAGATAGTAATTCGCAACGAGGCGAGGTACCGGGAATCGCACGTCGGCTACGACCAACTGAAAGCCGCTCTTCAAAAAGAACTTGAAGACGAGCGAACCGTGTTGGCCTGCGATGACAGAAACCATATCCTGCTGGCTGTTGATCCCATAGAAAATACCAAAAAGTGCATCTCCCTTGTGTTGGAAATGGTAACCCGATTAGTCAGAAGGGAATCAAGCATCTATTTGCAGCATGTTGATCTTCAGATCATGTACAAACTGTACGGGGAGAAGACATTCAACATCTCCTCCGAGGGGCAAAACAAGAAGGTTTTTGACCGCTTTCGGTTGAAGGCCCCCTCCGACAGCATCAACGAAGAATTGGTAACGATATCAGATTATAAAAAAGAACTATTTCAAAACAAACTCACCGGACGAAAAGGACCACCGGAGCTCGGCCCCATGGATCTTGTACAACTGGAGTTTACCAGCGGGCTGAAAATCAGTGTGGAATTGGTAGATGGTGGCAGCAAGTTATTTTTACACCTGAGCGATTATATCGACTGCTATAACAGGACATCATTCCCTGATGCGCGTAAAAATATCCATGACAGGCTCCTGAAAGTTGTCGTGTCGCTGGGAAAAATGGTCATAAATCTAAACAACTGATCCATTTATCAAGCCTTTTCCGCAAACATTTTCTAGGCGGTAGATCCTTTTGTAGCCCCCCTATCGGGATGAATTTTATTATACCCTAGAAACAGAAAAAAGGCAGGTTTTAAACAACCTGCCTTTTTTGTTTTGTTACTTATTTAACGATACGATCCACTTGGCGATTTTTAGGGCTTCTTCTCTAGGCACATGCGGCATGGGCGGCATAGGCGTGGCATACTCTGGCCAGTTTTCAGGCCGGGGAGTATGAATTAGCTCCACAATCTGTTCGGGGGTATAGTTACGCTTTGCCACATCGACATAAGCGGGGCCTACCTGTTTTGTGTCTTTATTATGGCAGGCGATACAGGTATTTTTGGCTAATAACGGTTGTACAATCTCAAACGTAAGCGCTTCCTCCTGTGCAGGCGCTGCTTGCGGGGTTGTAGCCACCTTTGCAGGTGTAGCGGGCTTTGTTGCTATCGGTTTTGCCTCCTCCTTCTTTACTCTTGAATCAAACGTGCTTACCTGCGCCATTGGTAGCGATGGCCCAGTCGGTATGTTATTTAATGTATAATAGGCCGAGGGATGAACGAGGGAATGATAGGTATCCTTTTCCCGCACGCCTTCCAAAAACAGGTGATGAATGTAATGCTGCTTTAAACCGTCCACGATGACCCTAGCTCTGGTACCATCTTCAGATACTTTAACTCCTTTTACGACAGCCTCTTCATTATCTACCGGTGGACTGCCGTAGACCGGATGATATTTGTAGATAAAGGAAGAAACGGAGTAAGACGCAATGTCCTCCAGCGATTTTCTGTCTCCAGGTTTGGTAAATTCGATTTCAAAACCGTCAGGCATCGCTTTTACCGTACGAATTTCAAAAGGTACTTCACCGGTCCAAACTACCCGCTCAAGCCCTTCATTCGCTTCTCCGGCCGAACCCCAGCCTCGGTTGGTTTCTCCTACAAATAAAGATCCGTCAGGAGCCCAGGCCATGCGTAAAACTCCAGACCTGAATCCGCTTCGGAAATCAATGGCCATGCCCTGCATTTCCCCATTCACCTCTTCCAGAAAAACGCGCATGATCTTACTTTGTCCCTGATCGCCGACCAATACTTGCCCTTCAAACGGCCCTAGGTTGCCCTCAGGGATCTTGATGGGCTCTGAGGTAGATATCCCGTGTATGCCATAAGGAAACCATACTGCCGGTAACTTTAAGTCAGGCAGCTGTTTCTTAGCTTCGTACATAGTAAGAAAATCCTCCTCAACCACGTTCTCCGGCTTAATCATTCTCCCCTGCTCGTTTCGTACCTGCCGGGGATCTACCACACTGTTAAATTGCTCGGTAGTCAGCTTAAGTGGTGAATTCGGAAGGCCGGTCCAACGCAAGCCAGCGGGATGTCCTGTAAATGTACCTTTGGTGATGTGCCACATCCCTCCAGATCCCATATAATCGCCTTGATTCTCTGTATAATAAAGTTCTCCATCGATGATTCCCAATCCAGCCGGAGAGCGCATACCTGTTGCCCAAGGGAGTAAAGAACCATCTTCGTTGATTTTCATAATCCAACCTCTGTAAGGAACGCGACTTTCGCCTCTCCACCACTCCTCATTGCCAAAGGCCACATTGCCGGAAACAAAGAAGTCCCCGTCAGGCCCTATGACCGGTCCGAAGCTATATTCATGATAATGCCCAGAAACCGGCCATGCATGGATGGTTTCATAAATATCGGCAACACCGTCCTGATTGGAGTCGATAAGTTTAGTCAATTCACCCCGCTGCGCGCAATAGAACGCGCCGTCTCTGTAGGTTAGCCCCAAAATTTCATGTAGGCCACTGGCAAATTTCCGGAAATAGGGACGTGGACTGGTAGGGTTTTCTACGACAAACACGTCACCTCTTCGAGTGGAAATCCCAAGGTTTCCGTTAGGGAGCATTACAAGGCCCCCTACTTCCAGTAAGGTGCCTTCCGGACTACTTACCCGGAGGATTTTGTAGAAATCTTCCTCCATGGGAGATTCCTGTGCGATAAGTGCTGGATTGCCGAGGCACAGGAGCAGCAGGAAGTATAGGGTATATTTGATTTTATTTATCATCTTATAAAAGCATTACATTACACACTAAAACAACAGGGAATAGGAAATGTTGGAACTTGCCGGAACGATCAATTCGGCTTTTCCGCCAACGTTTCTTAAAACAGGTTTTATCCCGCCATCCATTTGAAGATAAAAGGATTTGTCATCAATCAGGTACCAGCCTCCATCCAATTCAGAAATGGTATCTCCATGGGCAAGACGGATAAATAAATCATCGCCACCTCCGTTTACTTGAATTTTTCGCTTTATTCCTTGTCCGTTCGAGAGGATTTCTACTTCATCATCCACGGATGCACCATGAATTTGGTAGTTGTAGGCTAAGTGGTTGGGTTGACTTAGTACCTTATATCCTTTTGGTTTAAACCCAGTTCCGATAGAATCACTGGCCCATTCCATTCCATCACTTGTTAGCTTGGCAAGGCCAAATGCAGCACCTAAATACTGAACGGATCCCGTGGGCCGGGAAGACCCGTCTCCTCTACTGTTCCACATGGGTGTGGCATCCAAGAATCCTCCTCTCCATACCTGGACAATATTTCCATGATCCAAGTCATAGGTATAATGAACCCCCTCAGGAGATCCTACAGAGATGGCGTGAGTTACCCTGATTCTTCCCGGAATATCCATAAAGCTACGCAAAACAGGCCGCTCTTTTGGGTCTACCAAAATGGGATCAACACCGCGGCTTCCAGCAGTAGCGCTTTGGCTGTACTGTACCTCGCGCAGACCGGGGCCAGAAATTGTCAGTCCCAAAGCCGGGTTTACCCAATCCTGTACTTTCACATAGAATAACTCAAACCCATGTTCTCCAACAGGAAGCTCAACCTCTCCACGACCTCCGTTTTGCGAACGGCCGACAACTTCCTTGCCGTCGATCGTCATCATACCGCCACCGCCTGGAACCTGTAGTCCCACAGTGTAGACCCCAGGTTCGGTAATTCGTATTTTTCCGGCATACCGCAGCAGGTATTGCTTGGATTTGCTTCTTATATTCCCCGTCAACACCGGGGAAGTACCAGATACCGCAGGAGAAATCGTTTCAAAGTCGGGCAATTCGGTAAAGGAACCATCAAAGAGGTCATAGGAAAGCTCGAAGAGTTCTGGCTTTGGGTTGTCAAAAGGGGTGATTTTGAGGTTTCGGAAGGCCACTGCACCGTGGTCGCCTTGGATCCGGATGGGTCCCTTAGCTACCTCTTCGGCAAACATGGCTCCACGGGTGGGGCCGAGCAGTTCAACATTTTCATGGATTAATACGCCGTTCAGTTCGACCCGAAGCATCCGGGCATTGGCAACCTTGTTTCCTGATGCGTCAAATCTTGGCGCCTGAAATGAAACCTTTAGCTTTTGCCAAAGTCCGGGAGCTTTGCTTGTGTTTTGTCGTGGGGCGTATCCTTGATAGCCTTTTTGACCAGCAGGCTTGCTTTCATCCCAACGTTCGTAGATGCCCCCATTATCGCCGGAGGTAGCTTGGGCTTTGCCCCAACTGTCGAGCAATTGAACCTCATACATACCCTGAAGGTAAATGCCGGAGTTAGAACCCTTTGCCATCAGGTATTCCACTTCAAGGTCAATGTCACCGAAGGAATCCTTGGTGTAGATATCTTCGCCTTTTTGGCGTTTGCCGGGTATGTTAGCCAAAATTCCGGTACCCTTTGAGGGTATCAGTACATCCTTCTCTTGCAGGCTTGTAGTAACATCGCCTACGATGCTCCAGCTTTTTCCGGGATTTTTAAAGTAATCCAGTTGATCAAATGGCACCTCCGTCTGTGCGGTGGCGGTGAATCCCATTAGGGATCCCACCACTAGCAGCTTGATTCTCTTTAGCCACCGGTGGTGTAGGATAGTGCAGTAATGCATGTAACGTAGTCAGTTTAGTTCATTCAGCCCGAAATATACGGATCGTTTTGGGGTTTACCTTACAATAACGGTTTGGAATCAATCCTGTTTTATAAAAAAAATAATCCGCACAAACCCCATTTCATCGTCCTTGTTTTCAAAAACCCACAATATTCCGTCCTTTACAAAATATTTTGCGAAAGATTTGTTATTAAACTCTCGGAGGGGCATTTCACTAATCAGGTTGAACTCTTGATCAAACACAGTGAGATATACGTCTACATTTATCGTTTCATTAAGTAATTTTCTCTCTTGTCTTTCTTCACCAAAGGTGCTTGAAGAAGAAAGTCTATAATATCTTTTATTTTGCGGATCCCAAACCAAGGGGCCAAAACTTACTTGTTCGCGGTATAATTGAAGGGCTTTTCTCCTATCATCAATCGAATTATCAAAGTCTCCTTCTGTAGTTATTGTCACGGTACTTGGCGTGTGGATAGAGGAATAGATTACTTGTTGAAGGTCTTCACTTTCCGGAGAGTATACATAAAAATCGTTTGAATACTCATGGGAAACGATGATTTTGTCTTGTTGACTGCCTATAAATACTTTGGGATCCCATCTGTAGGAGGTTGTCAGATCTCCGAGTGTATATTTTTTATAATTCCCCTCCGGATCAATCTCGTAGGACGAAATTATGCCGTCAATTGTGTTTAGCTTCTTTAGTATCATCCTATTGGTCAATTGATTAACAACTAAGGCAAAAGCCAAATTTTCAAAAAATGGATTTGCCACTATCTGCTGTACATATTCCACATCAGTAATACCGCCTGCAGCCCGGGGAATTTTTTTAAAATCAAATTTCTTGATCAATTTACCTTCTATATTGAAAATTGCTGCTCCAAGCTCAGATGCCAGGAAAAGGTTACCATTGCCTTTACTTGTAAGATTGAAAACCGCTGAACCTGTGCCATCCGGGCCTTCTTTCTGAAGTGAAATTTTTTTAAACTAATTCCAACTGATCCAGGTCAATCCTTTCGATGCTGTGGTCAAATGCGCTGTAGTTATACAAAAACCCATCTTCCTGACAGTAATCCGAGACGTGCAATGAGTACCGCAAATCAAAAATATGCCCTTTGGAATCAATTACCACGGAATCAACACGGTAAGAGATTGTTTCAACGTTTGCGGCCTCCTGTGGTTTTCCGCAGGAAAACATCACACCAAGTAAAAAAGCAATAGTTACGTAGTTGAACATCAGGTCTGGGTAGGTTTAAAATATTCTGTTGGAATTTAATAGCGATACTTAGTTATCCATACATGCAGTTGGTGGATATTTCGGTCTTTGTGTTTGCATGTCAATGACATAGTTCCTCCTAACTTCCTTTCAGTAAATCAACGGTTAGTAAACATATGTATTTTATGGGTTTAATGGCAGTCAGGCCAAACAGGTTTAACCATTTTTAACCGGCACTCTGGCGAGTTAGCATGCCCTTGAATCCTAAAAAATCGCTAATGCGGAGATATCGCTGCACTTTCCGATTCAAATAATGGTAAAGATTTATTATATTTATTTAAATTTTGGAACATGATAGACTACAGGCAAATAATAACCATTGAACCCGGTAAGCGGGGAGGAAAACCCTGCATAAGAGGAATGAGGATAACTGTAAGTGATATTCTTGGTTGGTTGGCCTCTGGTATGACTGTGCAGGATATATTGGCTGATTTTGACGAATTGACGGAAAATGATATCTATGCAGCATTAAGTTTCGCAGCTGATAGAGAAAACAAGCTCTATCAGATTACGATATGAAGTTTTTGTTTGACCAAAATATTTCTCACAAAATTTTAAAAGTTATTCCTAAACACTTTTCGACATCGAGTACTATTAAAAAAGAACGGTTACTCAATGCTACTGACCGGGAAATTTGGTATTTCGCCAAAAACAATGGTTTCATCATTGTTACTCAGGACTCAGATTTTAACGATTTAAATTTATTATACGGATTTCCTCCTAAGATTATTTGGATCCGTACAGGAAATTTGAAAACCCAAGACTTGGCTGACATCCTCACCGAACACACTACTGAGATTCAGAAGTTTATTGAAAACGAAAGTTTTGGCTGTTTTGAAATCTTCAGGATGAAAAAACAATGAGTCCTTTTTACATTTTTAAAAAAAAGGTTTATGACAACATTCAAAATGCCTTTTCTGACAACACCTCCCCAAAAAAGCCGAACAATCTCTTCCGATTCAGGTAGTGCCGCATGTGGATGTATCAGCTTGCCATGGGGGTCAAAAATCAAATAACGAATCAGTCTTTTGCGTTTCTTTTAAACTGTTCTTGCAGCGGTCGTTCCTTTTCCAAACTTTCAATGATCGCATCATCCAGTGAGCGGTTTTTGAGAAGTGTACTTTATTCCCAAAAGTGTTCGTCGAGTGAAAATAAATTGGGATCAAGGTGAAAAAAAATATAAAAAGGACAAAGTGGGGTATTCAACCTAGCACCTAAATGCCCCTCTCATTAATAGTTGGTCATTTCGGGAGATACCAATTTCATCAGCTTCTTTTTGCCAGCCATTAAAATTTACCTATCAATTTCAAATCCTGTAACTTTCTTCAGAATTCATCATCTCCGGCGAGCTTTAAGAAATCATTCTGTAACCCCAATACCCGCAGCACATTAAAATATGCGCCTAAAGACACACTCGGATTGCCCTTTTCGATATAATAGAGGGTAGTCCGGTCGATACCGGCTCTTTCGGAAACCTGAACGGTAGTTAAGCTACGTCGCTTCCTTGCCAATTTTATGTTTTAACCCATTTGTTCCAGTAACTTTTGGAATACGGGCAGGAGAATTTGCTTTTTAGTATTCATTTTGTGTTGTATATTATCCAAAAAAATGATTAATATGTTGAAATTAAACAATGCTATGATGGGAATTATCAGATACTAATTCCGAACCTCTTCTTTCAACCCCACCCGAATCAACCGAAAATAATCCCGCTCAATTTCTTCGTCTGGTTTTTCCATCATCCAGAGTTCACCATTTCGGACCAGCATACTCCTAGCGATCAATCCTTCAGGGACAAAATCGTTCACGCTGTTTCCTACAGAATCCAGAATGGCAATCCGTGAAGTATATTTTTCCCCCATCCTTTTCCGAAAATTTTTTGCATCCTCAGGTGACTTAATGGTATTTGACTCCTGTGTATCCGATGCATTATAACCCGGAAAATATGCCACTACTATATGCCCATCAAACTTCTTTATATTCTCTATCCTTGCTGAAGTGTAGAATAAACTAATACTGGTCACATAATCATCAGTACCCTTATATTTCTCAAAGTCAGGTAAGTATAGCGCAATACTGGAAACCAAAGCATATGGAGGGGTAGTTTCATACAAATAAACGACCGGCTCTATCCCGAAAGCTACGTATATCAGGTCATCTACCACCGTAAAAGCAGGGGCCCAGGAATCTCTGAAAAAGTATTTGCCACTTCTGAAAATACTGCTTTCGGGAAATTGGATAAAAGGTTCCGTCTCTCCTGTCTCCGGATCCATCCAATTCATTAATCGTAATTCCTGGTAAAGATTAATCCTAGTGTAGTCTATGTCTCGGGATCCCTGATCTACATACACGTATTTGGATCCCAATTTTTCCATCCCAAATCCCATAGCTTTTCGGGTTAAATTTGGAACCCTAAATTCTTTTAGTTTCACCCGTGATTGAAGTTCTCCAGTAAAATCATACCTCAAAAAACCATTATATCCGTATGCAATAATTGAACTGTCGCTATCAATTCTTAAAGTAGACATAAGGTTTCCATAACTATCCGGTACATCTCCCATCTTGGAAAAAGAAGTACGGAGTTGCCCGTCAAAACTGGCTACAAAGATCTCTTCCGAAAATTCCCGATGTTCCATAAATAGAACCGTCTCGGTTACTGGATCTATATCATGTACAGTGGGGTTTCCCAGGTAGTCAATTTTAATACTGTCCAGTTTTTCAAAGGAAATTTTTTCTCCCGAAATGGTTGACTCGGCATCATTCACCCTATTTTCCCCCGAACCACATGAAAACAGTAACAGTAAGGAAATAAATGGGCATAAAAAATGTCTCATCTGTAGTAAATTTTAGGTTGAACTTTGTATACCATATCCCCTGCTCGGGAATGTTTTTATGATATTTGTTGAACTTTTAATTTACTAGTTTAAAATTTATAAACAAATATTAATGAATTAGGCTTTTGTTCAATACTACATTTCAAACCTTTGAACTCAACGATAAATCAATTTGACCTTCAAAGAAAATTTAAAAATAGAACCACGGAGGACACGGAGGTAACACAAAGGACACGGAGGATTTTTACATAAAGCTTTGTGCTCTTTGTGCCATCTTTGTGTCCTCTGTGGTCTTTTAAGCTAAATCTGAAATTGATCGAATGATCTACGGCGTCGGGTTTTCTCTTAACAGTAGCTTGGTGTTATGATAGTTCATAGATTTTGAATATTGACGAAGTGCCTAGTTCGAAAATATTATTATTGAAAAAATTAGTTATAACACCTCATACTGTTTAAAATAATCCGTTTGGTATCCTTGGTCGATGGCTAATTGGTTGGTGGATACCCTGAAACCAAGTGGGTTTTTTATAGAATTCATCCGCAGGTTCGACCAAATTGTGGGTATAAAACCAGTAGTGGAGGCTGTAACATACAAAATGGTTTCCTTTGGCTGTTTGAGATGGTAGCGGATATATTGTAGCATCAGGGTTGTTTTTCCCGTACCTCTCGGCCCATTAATAGCCAGCATCCGCTGCTCCCAATTTATCGATTGCATTAGGTATCGAAAAAAGTGATTATCTATCTGCCTTAATAAATTGTCATTAAAGGAATTCAAAATATCAATAAATATGTCAGTTTAGAATTACAAATTCAAGCATAAATTGTCATCTTGATATGACAATTTTCAAACTATTTCATAAACTTTAATGAATAAACAATCATATAATAGGCTATTAGATAAAAAAGACACCCACAATCAAGACGATCGCTTTGGCTTAGGTTGTTTAAAGCAATATATTTACTCATATAAAATTCTATTTACCAGGTCCTTTTTATGAAAGCTTTTTTATACCTACTCGCAATTGTCTTGGTAACATCCTGCGGTAAAATGACCGCTATCGATCCGTTAGAACCGATACTTCAGCTCCGCTTCGAGGAAGCGGAAAATGCAGACATCGCTGAGCTGACCGACAGCATCGGGTTCATTGCACTGGACAATAACCCTGAGGCTTACTTCACGGATATAGCAAAGCTATCTTCCAACAACGGACACTTTTACCTGATGGAAACTTTTTCACAAAAGAAGGGATTGCTTGTTTTTGACGTAGAAGGCAACTTTATCCGAACCATCGGAGAAATCGGAGAAGGTCCCGGGAAGATGCGAAGGCCAACTGACTTTGATATTCTTTCAGATGGAAGTGTTGTTTTTGTAGACCGGGATTTACGCCGCCTCTTTTTCTATAATTCCGAAGGGGAATTCCAAAAAACATCAGATCTTTCCTTTCCTGCCCTATCGTTTGCAAAACTACAAGATGGACGTTGGCTGTTTTCAGCTAATGTCCATGACACTACCTCTTACAAAGTGGTCAAAACCGACGCGGAATTTCTACCTATTGAATACCATTTTCCCTATGCAGAGGAAGAAAAACAAATTATGCTATCCTACGGAAACTTTCAAGTCGCAGGCCCGGAAATCCTATATCACAGACCTTTCAGCGATACCCTTTCCATTTTCTCAGAAACGGGCGATCTAACGCAGCAGGTTAAGTTGGACTTTGGAAAGGAGACACCTCCTATTGAAGCACTTTATGATTTTCAAAAATTGTCGGCTTATCAAAACAAAGTGCGGTATAGCTACCTACTTTCGAGGCCTGTAATTACTGAAGACTATATTGTTGGTATGTACGCTACGACGTTTAATGAGGGAAAAGTTTGGCTGTTTGCCCGTAAATCAAGCAAGCTTACTAACATAGACCTGGATATGGAGAGCTACACGTTTAAAGATATCTATCGCCCGCTTACTGTTTTAAATGAAAAAGGGATAGTATCCCATATGATGCCTGAGGTATTAGCGATGGAAAAAAACCTTTCGGATATTCCACAAAACATACAGGAGCATCTTGCGGACGAGGGACATGTGCTCGTAGTCCATTACCTCAAAGAGTAACGTGAATGGCTAATAAGAAGGTAATTGAATGTGAACTTAAAGAACAGAGTTACCTATAATTCTCCAAAAACATCATCCAACTCCAGTTCAAAGCCCAGAACGGCCTGGGAACTTACCCTATCCCCTAACGTGAACAATCTAGAGGACCGGTATTTGCCCCCATCCAGGGTATAAATCAGTAACGTACGCTCATCAGGATGGATAACCCAGTATTCGGTCACTCCCGACGCCTCATATACCTCATATTTTAATTGCAGTTCCTTTTTATTGTTTCCGGGGGAGAGGATTTCTACAATCAAATCCGGCGCACCTACACAACCCAACTCATCCAGCTTATCCGTGTCACAGACCACGCAAAGATCCGGCTGCACGACGGTGACAATATCCTCATGCCTTCTCGACGCTACTGGAAGCCGAACATCGAAGGGCGCCATATAAACTTTGCAAGGTTTTCCCTTTAAAAATTCATAGAATCTGTTTGCCAATATCATCGCAACTTCCTGATGAATACGTCTCGGCGAAGCGGCGGCCTGTCTAAATACCTTTCCCCGTATCAACTCAACCATTTCATCCAGCTGCCAAGTGAGGTAATCGGCATAGGTATAGGAACCGTAGGCAAAGTCAGGTTCTTTGACCAAGCTTTTATCTTGTTGCTCTTCCATGGTCTTATTCGTTGGATATCAGAGATTAAAGATAAGGAAAATGTTTTGCTTTTTTGAAAGAGGAGGGGTTCTATGGATTTATGATTTTAGATTTCAGATTTATGATTTTAGATTTATGATTTATGATTTATGATTTTAGATTTATGATTTTAGATTTCAGATTTTAGATTTCAGATTTATGATTTCAGATTTATGATTTCAGATTTATGATTTCAGATTTATGATTGGGGTGGTTGGTTGTTGAGACAGTTTTGAGTTTAATCATAGGAGATTTTTAAAACTTTGGTAAACCTTAGTAGCGAATACCACATTCACGCTTCGTCATCGTGCCTTTAGCTTATAGATGGAATAGGTATGGTAATCAGGCTCCACGTCTCCCGTATACTTGTCGCGCAGCAATAGGCGGCTATTGGGGAGGGATAAAATCTCAGCCCTAGGGTCACTTCCTGTTGGAAATGCTATTTCCTCGTCTCGTTGTATGCCCTCATTGATAAAAATAAATTGATATAGAGCTGGGTCCATAAAAGGGAAGTTCCCCGGATCGGATTCCTTTCGTGATGCTGTGGCTGCCTCCGAAAGTCCTTTATAATAAAGTAACCCGAAAATGTCCTGGCCGAAATCAATTAGACTGATATTCTTGGCATTATATGATGGGTAAAAACTCTTATGCTTAAATCCTGATTTTTCTATAAGAGCAAAATCATTAGTCATATGATAAACCCCCATTTCCGTGGAGCGTTCAAAGGTGAGGTACAACCGACCTTCCTTCCTATCTAAGGAATAAACTGCTGTGGGCTTTTTATCCTTGTTTTTCTCATCTATTTCAAATACTGGAAGTTGCTCCAAGTCACAAGGCAGCACCCATTCCAATTCCTGACTATGGGGATTATACTGCTCTATCAAACTCGCAATTTCCGCCCCAACACCGTTTGGTACCCCTGAGAAAAAATTTGTAAAAAAATAAAAACTTGAATCATTGTTAGGTCGGTAATAGGGAACCCTCTTCTGCGGTCCCGAGTAAAAGTAAATCGTCGAATAAGAGGCAAATTTTATCCGTTCCTTTACCTCCCATGCATCATCAAACCACAGTTGCTCTAAAGAGCTTTGGGCAAGGTACCCTCCCTCCTCTTGGTTGAAAGAAAGAGCGAGAACATTTGTGTTAATCTCATTGGGACCCTCACCTCGTCTAAGTACTTCCTCAAGAATAACGCCTTTACTATCCAACACTAAAAACTCACCGGAAATCTTATCAACAGCCAAAAATTGCTTTTTCGCAGGATGGTAATCCAGTATACGAACGTCCGTTTCCCGGTCTACACGAAGCGAATCAACTTTTTCCAGGTAAAATTCCTTTGGGCTCGTATCCGCTGATTCTGAGTTGTTATTTCCCCCACATGCCAAACAAAAAAAGCAAAGTGCTAAAACCACTGCTTTTACTCCAAAAATCGAAATTTTGCTTACAGTCCAAGTCTTCATAGTAACTAGAAAATCTTATAAATCCGCCAAATCTACCGATATCCGTAAACAAAAAGGCTGATAAAACAGGAAGTCCTAATTTACTAGTTTAAAAATAGCTAACCAAGTATAAGCTAAATAAATTGTTGCGCAGCAATTTATGCATCGAGTGCAAATTGAAAACTAATCACTTCTGCAAGTTATACACAAGGTATGAGTATGTCCTTCCTCGTCCATAGTTTTTTCCTTAGGATCTCTCACTTAACTCCCCGGATAATCTGATACAATTGATTGGAGATGAATTAGTTTGCTTTGGACATCATAAATCGATGACAATAAACCCTAGTTCATCAGAAAAATTCTGATACACCCAAAGCTTTCCATCTTTGGCAAAGTACTTGACAAACTCAGATTCTAATTCAGGAATAGCTACCTCCACAAGCAGATTAAAGCTGTTATCAAATACCGAAACGAAAACCTTTACTTCCCGGGTTTCAGGCAAATTTGGCCCCTCTACCCTATTCTCGGAGAAAATTCTTATTGCCGATAAGCGCAGGTACCGTTCGCATGATTTACCACATAGTTCACAGTAGTGCACATAGTTTTAATGATATCGGGAAGGTTGATTCCCCCATACGCCCTATTCATTGCTAGGTTCTTACTTCACAGGAAGTTGGTGCTAATAGAGTGATGAAATCGAGCATTTGGACATCCCTACCAAATCAACCCAAAAATACTATGTGAACTATGTTTCTATATGGTTATCTTTTAAGTAAATTCTTAAGGTTAGTGTCTACTTTGTGTTTTATGAGTTATTCGATCTGGAATCAAGCTTTTCATTACCAATAAATTACCGGAGGTTTTTACTTTGAATCTTCAATCTAACAAAACCCATTTACTTGCGTGGCAGTGTATTAATCCATCACAATCCACCAAACACCTTATCCAAATCCACCTCAAATCCAGCCACGGCTTGAGAACTTACTCTATCTCCCAATGTGAATAAACGGGAAGGGCTGTATTTTTCCCCTTCCAACGTATAGATTAGCAATGTACGCTCATCAGGATGGATAACCCAGTATTCGGTCACTCCCGAAGCCTCATACACCTCGTATTTTAACTTTAAATCCTTTTTATTATTGCCGGGAGAAAGTATTTCTACGATCAAGTCTGGAGCACCTAGACAGCCACGTTCGTCCACTTTCTCCGCATCGCAGACAACACATAAATCCGGCTGTACGACTGTATCGATGTCCTCATTTCTTTTTGAAGCGACCGGAAGGCGCACATCAAAAGGTGCTGAGAAAACTTCACAGGATTTACCCTCCAGAAAATTATACAACTTATTGAAAATTTTTCCGGATATCCGCTGATGGATCACAAGTGGGGCGGCTGCCTGCCGAAATACCTTTCCACGGATCAATTCTACCATCTCATCTATCTCCCAAGTGAGGTAATTGGCATAGGTATAGGAACCGTAGGCAAAGTCGGGTTCCTTGACGATGTTTTTGTCAGGCTGCTTTTCCATGGGGGTTATTCTTTGGTTTTCAGGAGTTAAAGATAGTATAATGCGATGAGTTTTGGAATTAGAGTGGTGGTTAATTGAATTGAAATAAGGTGGAAATATGAATAATGATATTTGTGGATACCTGCCCTCCGGGAGGCGGGTTGGATATTGATGGATATTATGGGGGTGAATAACAGTAACTGAGCCCCTATTTAGGACCATTTTCGAACTATAAATTAGCATTTTTGACGTCATCGATCACCCTCCACTTAAGTTGTAAATCTTTTGATAGCGTAGTGGTTACGAAAGGACAGGGAAGGTGTGGGGCAGTTTTGGCGGGGGTATCGCTACTCAATACAAAAACCCAAATAACCAAAGTGGAATCCGGTTGCCAAAGCCGATTTCGATATCATCGATTACCAAAAAGCTATCATTCACATTTTTGATCTGTCTGCCATCCTTTGATTTCCCACCAATTTCAAAAGTCCAGGTATCCGCCACCACGAAATCTCCCTTCTCACTCAAATCGACGTGTAAACCTGCATTTTCCAACTGATTGATAAAAAACGTTTCTCTAATCGTCCCCTTATTGGGGTTTTCCTGCAGCGAAAATGCAAAATTGGTATTTTCAAAATATATCTTGTCAGGCTTTTGTAGGTAGCTGATTCCTCTGTTGGGCCTATTCATTAATTTAAGTATTTTCGCATCCTCCAAATGCGCTAAAAAGGCGTATACCGTATTTCTCCCTATGCCAAGTTTTTCAGCTATTTTCGAAATATTTGGCTCAAAAGGCACTGTAACTGCGATAACTCCCAATAACTTCTTGATTTTGGCGATATTGGAAGGGGTGTATTCTTTTGAGAAAGCCAAATCGGTTTCCAAGACGGTATTGATGGTTTGAAAAATTCGGGTTTTCATACTTTCCGGACTCAGGTGCTTGATAGATGGAAAATATCCGAACTTCAAATAAGCTTGAAAATAGGACAAGGGATGAAAGTCACGTGTAAGAAAAGCCGCAATTTCCTGATGATTCTCCAGAATCTCCTGAAAAGTATACGTATTGAAATTCCTTTCAGTCATTAGTGACAAATATTCCCTAAAAGATAAGCCCTCCAAGGGAAAGCTTATTAACCTTCTGCTGAGATCTGATTCTCCACGGTAAAGATCCAATGCCGAAGAACTTGTAAAAAGAACACGAAGATCTGGAAACCCGTCGTAAATTAACTTCAACTCCCTTGACCAATTGCTGTATTTGTGTACCTCATCAATTACCAAAAGCTTGCCTCCGTAAGTGTAAAATTGGTTTGTTAGGTCGAAAAGTCCATTGGAATAAAAAAATGGGTGGTCAGCGGTGACATATAACTTTTGATTAGCAGGAAGCTCTGATTGATTTAAAAATTGCAGAAGCAAGGTTGTCTTACCTACCCCTCGAAGTCCTTTGATTCCCAGGAGTTTTTCCTCTGACTCGAGCTTAGGGTATAGGTATCTAATCCAGCTAATTGAGAGTTGGCTTAATAAATTGTTTTGATATTGGATCAAATCTTCAATCATATTGTTTTGAAATCAGAACAAATATAAACCTTATTTGTTCTGAGTTCAAAACAAAAATTCAATTTTGTTGCTAATTTCAGGAGTTTAACTTTTGAGATTCAGCTTTAGTAAGGTTATCTGCGACCGTTGATCTTTTGAAGACCTTCGGGGTTTGAAAAACCCCAAAGGTCTGGGTTAATAGCCGTACTTCTTTCCCCACAACTTCTGCAGGTTTTTGCGAAGTTCATTTTCCCTTGGATTCAAACCGGGATCATAGAGTTTGGCGTTTTTCAATTTATCCGGCATGTATTCCTGATTGACAAAGTTGTTCTCAAAATCATGGGAATACTTGTACTCCTTGCCGTAATTGAGGTCTTTCATTAGTTTGGTCGGAGCATTACGTAAATGCAGCGGCACCGGCAGGTCCCCTTCCTCCCTTACCATGGCTTGCGCTTGGTTAATAGCCAAGTAACTGGCATTGGACTTGGGGGAGGAAGCCAAGTAGGTGACGCATTGGGAAAGGATAATCCTTGCCTCCGGATAGCCGATTACTTTTACAGCCTCAAATGCATTCATGGCCAGCAGAAGGGCATTCGGATTGGCATTACCGATATCCTCCGAAGCTAAAATAAGCAAGCGGCGCGCAATAAACTTCACATCCTCTCCACCTTCGATCATTCTAGCCAGCCAATACACCGCCGCATTTGGATCGGAACCCCGGATGGATTTAATAAAGGCGGAAATAATATCATAATGCTGCTCCCCAGACTTGTCGTATAACGCTACCTTCTGTTGGGCGATTTCCATCACTTTATCGTTCGTAATCCGGATAGGATTCTCCTTGATCCCATCTACCACAATTTCTAGCAAATTCAACAGCTTCCTTCCATCGCCTCCAGAAATCCGAAGCAGTGCATCCGTCTCCGCAAGGTCAATTGCTTTCTTTTTGAGGTAATCGTCCTTTTGCATCGCCTGATGGATCATAGCTTCCAGCTCTTGCCGTCCCAACGCATTGAGTGTAAAAACCTGACACCTCGACAACAAAGCAGCGTTGACTTCAAAAGAAGGATTTTCTGTTGTGGCACCGATAAGCCGGATCGTGCCTTTTTCCACAGCACCCAGAAGTGCATCCTGCTGCGATTTGTTAAAGCGGTGAATCTCATCGATAAACAATACCACACCTAGCTGGAATTTCGCTTTTTCAATCACCTCGCGTATGTCTTTCACTCCAGAGCTGACGGCACTGAGGGTATAGAAAGGAGCCTTTACCTCATTGGCAATAATGTTTGCAATAGTTGTCTTCCCCAC